>DAOOPF010000128.1:0-2936 GCA_035388125.1 bacterium
GAAAGGCAAATGCGGATATTCAGTGGGTATTTTTTGAGCCTGATTTCAGGGAATAGCCGGCTGGTGCTGTGGGATAGCCGGATCTGTCGGCTCTTTTTCCGGATTGCAGGCATGTCATTCTCCTGTCGCCCGGCTCTGGCCGGGAATCCGGGTGGAGAATCTTAACTGAACCTGCGAGCTGTCTCATCGCGGAGAGTGCGCACCAAGGGAGGGAGGAGAGGATGATCCGTGCCGTTCTGGACAGGATCCGGGCGTTTCTGCAAAGAACCGAGAGCATCGCGCTGCTCGCTTTTATATCGACCTATCTCATCGGCTTTATCTATCCGATCTTCATCCATGCCGAGCGCATGTACTTCCTCAAATATTTCCCCCCCATGAACCGTCTGGGAGCTGACCTCTCCTACACCCTCGAGGCGGCCACTCAGGCGGGGAGAACGCCCCCCTATTCCCCTCTTGCCAAGGTTATTTTTCAATTGATGAATGTCATTCCCTGGCCCTTGGTCTATCACCTTTTCACGCTGCTGGTCGTGGGCATGGTAATCGTCGCCTGTTACTGGATCATACCCCGACTTGCCCGCTACAGCAGCAATGTTGTGATAACGCTTATCTTTCTGGCCATTTTGGGATCGTATGGTTTTCATTTTGAACTCGAGCGCGGGCAATGGAACATGGTGGTGATGGTCCTGGTTTTCGCCTCCCTGCTGGCTTTCAGGAGGGGGCATGCGAACTGGTCCATTCTCCTCTTCACCCTGGCGGCACAGCTCAAATTATATCCATTCATTTTTGTCCTTATTTTCCTGGTTCGGCCGCTCCTCTCCCGTAAAAACCTGATTCACATGGCCAAGCTGTTGGGACTCAATCTGGTTCTCTTTTTCATCCTCGGCGCCGGCACCCTGATGCGGTATTCCAATATGGTCGTACGCTATGCCAACAGTCCGGAGATCTGGCGCGGGAATCATTCCATCGCCGCCTTTTCAGAGCTGGTCAACACCTATTTCTTCTCCGCCCCATGGCTCTTTCCTTTATTGGCGCTCGTTTATCTGATTTTGCTGGCGCTGGTCCTGGCCGTAACCTGGCGCAAGGGACTGGCCTTTGACAATAAATACCTGTTTTTTATTCTGGTCATCGGTTCCCTGATCATCCCGAGCGTCAGCGCCGATTACACCCTGCCGGCGCTTGCGCTGGCCCTGCTCTACTTTCTTCTCGACACCCGTCCTGAGGTGCGATGGCGGAAGGGGCTCTTGCTGCTTGCCCTCAGTGCAGCGGTCTTTTTAACCCATTACAGCTATGTCCACATGTCCGGGGTGTTTCAGTTCTTGCGGACGAACAAGCTGCCGCTGATTTACGTCATCGCCCTCCTGGTCGCCATCCTGTCGGTGGTCGATAACCGGCGCATCCCCTCTTGAAGCCCGCGATTCTTATATTGGGCGCAGGTATCTACCAGGCGCCGTTGATCCGCAAGGCCCGGGAGAGGGGTTGCGAGGCCCTGGTCGCAAGCATTCCCGGCGATTTTCCAGGCATCGCTCTCGCCGATCAGTTTTACGCAGTCGACATCCGGGAGGTGGGGAACATCCTCGCCCTGGCGCAGGCCAGCCATGCCGCGGCGATCCTCACAACCGGAGCCGATGCCGGTCTGCCGGCGATCGGTGCAGTCGTCGATACCCTCGGGCTGCGCGGGCCCTCGCGCAAGATCGCGGAAACGGTCTCCTCCAAGAGCGCATTTCGCGCCTTTTTGCAGGCCCATGGTCATCCCCACCCACCTTTCGTCTGCTGCCCGGATGGTACAGAGGCATGGCGTTTTTATTCCTCATTGAAACGAAAATGCGTTTTCAAGCCTGATGATGCCTCGGGTTCGCGCGGGGTCACCATCCTCGAACCGGGGCTGCCGGTGGAGAGGGTTGCGGCGGCTTATGAACATGCTTGGCTGCATGCCAGGAACGGCCTGGTCTGTGCGGAAGCCTTCATCACCGGGAGAGAAACGGGCGGGGATGCCTTTTTTTTCGATGGAGCGCCCGTTTTTTTTACAACGACCGACAAGCACATGCAGGGTGTGATGGTAAGGGGACATTCCCTGCCGAATCCCCGGGCGGCTGCCGTCGAGCCCATCGTGGGTGAAGCGATCGGCCGTATCGCCGCCGATCTCAGCTATGACGCTGGTCCGATGAACTTTGATGCCATCATCGCAGGGGATTCCGTTTATTTGCTGGAAATCGGTCTCCGCAACGGAGGCAATGGGATTGTAGATTTAATATATCATGGCATGGGTGTGGACCTGCTGGAGATGGCACTGGACCATGCCCTTGGGGAGCCGCTCCGAACCGGCTGGAACGGAGTGCAGCGACCGGTGAGCAGCTATGTTTTCGGTTCGGGCCGTCCGGGCCGGCTGAGATCGATCGCCTCCCTGCATGCCCTGCGGGAAATGGTGCCTGCTGTCTTCGACGTGGTGATGGCCAGGAAACCGGGCGAGGAGGTCGGCGCCTTCACGCACAACGCCAACCTGCTCGGCTACCTGCTGCTGGACGGCGGCTCGGCTGAATATGAGATTCTAATCGCGGAGCTGGAGAAGCATCTGCACATCGAGATGGAACCATGAAATCAATCCGCTATTCGATCGTCATCCCTTGCTACTCCTCCGGGGCCTGGCTGGCTGAACTGGCAGCCCGGATCGGCCAGGTGATGGCGCCCCATTCGCCCTTTGAATTAATCCTGGTCAACGACCACAGCCCCGATGTGCAAACCTGGGCGGCAATTGAGGAACTGGCGGAAAGGTACGAATTTGTCCGCGGAATCGATCTCCTCTATCGTGTCGGTCAGTTCAAGGCGACCCTGTGCGGCCTGGAACTGGCTGTCGGAAACCACGTCATAACCATGGATGATGACCTGCAGCACCCCCCGGAGGAACTCGTCAAGCTGATCGAGGCGATGCGAGACCATCC
>DAOOPF010000128.1:3036-10040 GCA_035388125.1 bacterium
AGACCATCCTCGGCCTTTTTTACGGCAAGCCCTCCGGCATCGTCACGACGAGTTTCCGAATTATGCCGGCCGCCTTCGCCCGCACGATCGTCCTCTATCGTATGAGCTTTCCCCAGCTGGGTCCATTGATCGTCCGACTGACCCACAAAATCCATAATGTGCCGGTCGAGCACCGCCCACGTCCCCTCGGCAGCAGCGGCTACGGACTCTTCAAGTTGATCAAGGAGACCTATCGCAGCATCATCCATGTCACGCTGCTGCCGTTGCGCATTTTTTCCATCGCCGGCATCATCACGGCTGCACTCGCTTTTTTATACGGAGTCTACTCCTTCATACTTTGGCTGGCCGGCGGCGTCGGTGTCCCGGGATTCACTTCGCTGATTCTGGCGATCATGTTCTTCGGCGGCATGCTGCTGGTCGAGGTCGGGATCCTCGGGGAGTACATCGGCCGCATCATTCTGGAGCTAACCGGCATGCCCAGGTATGCAATCTACCGTCAGGTCGGGGTGAGGGATGAACAAGACCACTAAAGGCCGACAGCTCTATCTGCGCAGACTTGAGATCACTGATCTGGAACGTACCTGGGTCTGGCTGCACCGCAGGGAAATATATACCAAGATCGGTGTCAAGGTCCCCTTCTCCAGGGAGGAGCAGCTGATCTGGTTCGAAAAATTGCAGCAGGATCCCGTCAAGATTGTCTTTGCCGTCTGCCGTCTGAAGGATGACGCCCATATCGGCAATGTCTCACTTGACCAGATCGACGGCCGCCATCACAACGCCAGGATGAGCATCTTCATCGGAGATGAGAGCCTGCAGGGCCAGGGTTACGGCTCCGAGGCTGTCCAGCTATTACTGGAGTATGCCTTCTCAACCCTTCAACTGCACAAGGTCTGGTGCAAAACCGACGCAGGCTTCCCCGCAGTGATCCGTTTTTATGAAAGGCTGGGTTTCAGACAGGAAGGAGTGCTCAGGGAGCATGAATTCAAGGAGGGCGCCTTTGTCGACAAGGTGCTGCTGGCCCGGATCAACAACCCCTGAGCCGCAGGGATCCGCCCGCCGATTTTTCCGCGATTTACAGCCTTATTGCCTACTTGTATATATACCCAAGAGATTCATTTAGTTAACACTAAAGGCTGACAAGCGTGCAGGATCATCCCGGCATCCCTTTCAACAAGCCCTTTCTCTCAGGCAGGGAGCTCGACTATATCGGGCAGGCCGTGCGGAACGGCCGGCTCTCGGGCAACGGCCCTTTCACACAAAAATGCCAGCTCTTCTTCAGGGAGAGATGGCGTTTCAACACAAGCCTGCTGACCACCTCCTGTACCGATGCTTTGGAGATGGCGGCGATTCTGCTCGATATTCAACCGGGCGACGAAGTGATCGTGCCCTCGTTCACCTTTGTCTCCACGGCCAACGCCTTTGTCTTGCGGGGCGCCACCATTATCTTTGCCGACAGTCTGGCTGAAAATCCAAACCTGGACGTCAGCGCCCTCGAAGCCCTGATCACTCCCAGGACGCGCGCGATCGTGCCGGTGCACTATGGCGGCATGGCCTGCGATATGGATCCCCTCGTCGCACTGGCCCGCCGCCATCACATCCATATCGTCGAGGATGCAGCCCAGGCGATCAATGCCTCCTACAAAGGCAAAGCCCTGGGCTCCTGTGGAGATCTGGCGGCATTTTCTTTCCACGAGACCAAAAACATCATCGCCGGAGAGGGCGGCATGCTGGTCGTCAACAATCCCGAGTTTGCAGAGCGGGCGGAGATCATCTGGGAAAAGGGGACCAACCGTGCAGCTTTCTTCCGGGGTGAGGCTGATAAATACCACTGGGTGGATATCGGTTCCTCTTTCCTGCCGTCGGAGCTGACTGCCGCTTTTCTTTGGGCACAGCTCGAAAACCTGGAGAAGATTCAGGCCAGACGCCTCGGACAGTGGAACCGGTACAGGAACAGGCTCTCAGCCTGGGCGCAGGATCAGGGAGTGCAGATTCCCCAACCGTCCCTCCATTCCAGCGGCAATGGCCATCTCTTCTATCTGGTATTCAACACACTCCAACGCCGCACCCAGCTGATTGACATGCTGTGCAGACACCGGATTTCGGCACTCTTTCACTATCAAAGCCTGCACAGGAGCCCCTTCTACCACAACCGCCATGACGGGCGTTTCCTGCCCCAGGCGGATCGCTATTCCGATGGTCTCGTGCGCCTGCCGCTCTTTTACGAGCTCGGCGATGACGAGATCGACTATATCTGCGATCTCATCGTTTCACAAGGATGATCCCTCCGCCGGCCAGCCCTGCTTGTGAGCAAGATAAAAAACCGTCTCCTCGGGACTGTGATGCGATCCGATGAGCTGCAGCATGGCGCGGACTATCGGCACCGCCATCTTGAAGGCGATGAAACGCACCAGGCCGCCGGCCGGACCCCGCAGCGGCTCATCGAAAAGCTCCGCCTCCATCCCGGCGTAACGCAGCTGCTCCAGCACCTGTCCCACCGTGTACTCGGTCACATGCTCCTTCGACATGAATTCTACCGGCAGACCCAGGACCACCCTGACCATATTGCGGAAACGGTAGCGGCTGGGCGTGGAGATGATCGCATATCCCCCCGGTTTCAGGATCCGCTTCACCCCCTCCAGCAGATTAAGGGGATCGGGGAGGTGTTCCCAGATATTGTTGAGGACCACCGCGTCGAAGCGCCCGGGAGAATAGGGCAGCCGGCGTGCATCACCTACGGCAAACTCGACTCCGCTGTGGAGACTGGCGGCCGTGGTGATCGCTGAGATGGAATAGTCGATGCCGCATACCTCCGCGCTGCCAAACTGTTTCTTGATCTCGGCTGTGATAATCCCCTCACCGCAGGCCACATCCAGAATCGCCGGGGTACCAGAGACTGAAGCCAGGGCCTTCTCCAGCAGTTTCAGGGTGGTAGCAAGCCTTCGATGCTGGAATGCCGGCCATCTGACGAAACCCTCTTCGGCTGCATAGGGATCTCCTGCGCGATACTCGTCAACGCCCTCCAGCTGGTCAGGCGGCAGAAAGACCAGAAAGCCGGCGGGATGGATGGCGAATCTCGCCTCCGTCCGCCCGGTCAGCCATTGGTCGAGTGGACAGCCCTCGCCGGGCGTCAGGGGGCGTCGATTTTCTAGATCCCAGTAAAGTTTTGAAAATTTGTCTGTTGCTGTGTTGTGCAGCATCTTTCCGCTCCAATGCGACAAAGCTCACAACCGGCGGGTTCCGCCGCCCGGATAGAAGAGGAGGGCGCCGATCCCGTAGCTGATCAGGTTGCCCGCCAGTCCGGTGAGACTGATGACCAGGGCGGTTTCCGCCGGCACTCCGAAGGCGCTGTAGGCAAGGATGAAGGCCCCCTCGCGGATGCCCAGTCCGCCGAAAGAGATCGGCAGTGCGTAAAGCAGGAAGAGCAAGGGGACGATGAAAAGGTTGACGATGAAAGATATCTGGTGGCCGTAGGCCAGAAAAAGGATCTGGGACTGCAGGGCGGACACCAGATGGATGGCCAGCGAGAGTCCCGCCGCCGGAAGGGCGACCTCCGCATCAAACGCGGACCAGATCAGGGCCGCCCCAGTGCGCTGGCTGCCCTCCTCCCGGGCCTCTTCCCCGCGAGCCGGCTGGCCGTGTGCGAGGGCATTGAGTCGGCGGGTCATCGCTTCGAGGCGGGCGTTGACCGCTGCTGCAATCGCGCCGGCCCATCTTCGCCGCCGGAGAAGGAGCAGGGCCGCAGTACCGGCTCCCCCGGCGAGCAGGAGGAGGTAGAGGGCATCGACCACACGGGCGATACCCTCGGGCAGCCTGTTCGGACCCAGCAGCGGAAAGAGTCCCGCGACCAGAAGCGCACAGGAAAAGAGCGCTCCCGCTTTCTCAATCAGGATAATGAAAGCGCAGCGGAGATAGTATCCGCTGCGCTCTCCTGTGAGCAGAATGCGATAAGCGTCGAATCCGAGGGTGCCAGGGGCGAGCAGACCCACGGCCAGTCCCTGCCAGAACTCTCTGATGCTCTTCCGATAGGTGCAGCGGCCGCAGCCGTAATGGTGCAGCAGCAGATGCCAGCGCAGCGCACCCAACATGACCACAGGAACAAGGAGGCTGAGCCCGAGAATGATCAGGGCCGGATGGCCGCCGGAAGCCAGCTGCCCCAGCCGGGGCAGATCGACACTCCTGAGGATTATCCAGAATATCAGCGGAGGAAGAGCCCAGTAGAGGATTCGCCGGCTGGTACACAGCAGGCGGTGGAGGTAGTCTGGAAGCACATCGCGCGGCACCCGGTTCATGTCTTAAAATCCTGCACGAGCATGCGCATCTTGCCGCTGGAATCCGGAGGGATCCGCTCCGCAAGCCGGATTTCGAAAGCGAGTGGGAGGGGGGAGAGTCTTGCCAGCTTGTTCAATAACTCGTTCTCGATGGCGCGATAATAAGCCGCTTCGGCCGCCAGCTCGACAAGAAAGCGGTCGGGGGCCTGCTGCCGGATACGGAACTGCCGGATCCCTGCATAGTTGTCCATGGTCTCGTAAAAATCCAGATAGGTCAGGCTGCGTCCATCCGGAAGGGTGGCGATGTCATCCTGTCGGCCGATGATCCGGTCGATCACCTGCACGCTTTCTCCTCTCTCGTCCTCCACGATTTTATAGGTGGCCAGGTCGCCCTGATCATAACGGATGAAGGGCATCAGCCAGCCGTGCAGGTCGGTGACGATGATGCGCGCCCACTGGCCCGGGGCTGCCGGATCGCCCTTGCGGTCGAGAAACTCGAAGAGGGTGCAGTCACTGATCAGGCTGAGCCCCTCCCGGCCCTTTTGCTGCCAGGCCATCACCCCCATCTCGACGGTTCCATAGGTCTCTGTGATTTCCACCCCGAAGGCTTCGCGGCAGCGACGCCTGGTCGATGCGTCGATCACCTCGCCGCCGGCAAGGAGCAGCTTGACTGCAGGGGTCTGCCGGCCGCGTCTGGCCAGTTCATCTGCGACCATGAGCAGACTGGTGCGCACGCCATAGACCACCGCCGGTCGGCAGCGCAGCAGCTCATCGGTGAGAACCTCCGGGGGCAGGGTGTAGTCGACTGCATGGCGCCGAAGCAGACCAAGCTGCTGGAGAATGCTGCGCCCTTCATCAAGCCGGCCCGGCGAGGTGAAAGAGAAGACCTTGTCGGTCGGACAGTAGCCGCTCAGCAGGAGGAGACGCATCCATTTGGCCACCTGGATCTCGCGCTCTCGTTTTGACCGGTAGACGGTCAGAGGCATCCCTGTAGAGCCTGATGTCCGGTCCGAAAAACAGCCGGCCAGCCGGTGTGCGTAGTCCTCCTGCAGAAAATTTTCCGGTGCGGCCTTGAGCTCCTCTTTGGTCATCACCGGCAGGCGGGAAAGATCAGCGATTCCGGAAAAGTCGTGCTGGGGATCGTAGCCGGTGCGCTGCATGGCCTCGCGGTGGCGCGGCACGGTGGCGGCCGCCATCATCAGCTTGCGGACTCGATTCTGCATGGTTCCGGCGAGGTCGGAAGAGGAGCGGCCGGAGTCAGCGAGCAACCCCAGCAGGGATGTCGTGAGAGTGATCAGGCTCAAGGCGTGGTGTTTCCTGGCATCCCGCAATAATTTAATCTCTGCGGGTTGGTCAATATTTGTGTACGCGTGTTCATCAGACCCGGCTTGATTCCCGCGACCCCTTCGGCAATTCTTTTGCTGATGGTAGAATAATTCCGGGTGCGAGTCATGGCTTCATCCGTGAGATGATGATTTTGGTTTTGCCGTTGGGATCGATGGGAATCTCCTCCACATACTCGATCCGGTATCGTATCCTCTCCATGAAAAGGTTCTGCAGCAACTCTTCAATCTGCAAGCGTTTCGCCGCATCAAGATCTGCGATTTTAAGCAGCACTGTGCATGCAGCGGCCGAATCCTGCACGACCCTGAACTGCCGCATAAAGGGCAAATTTTCGAGAGCGATGTACAATGTTGCGCCTGAAATTTTCTCTCCGTCCGGGAGGATGAGGTAATCATTATTGCGGCCTTCGATTTCGACGATAGCCGCGCCCAGCCGGGTCAGCCGGTCATAGTTGCGCACCAGCACCCGGTCGCCGAGCTCCAATTTGAGGATGGGTTGGGCTTCATTGACCAGCGAGGTGACCAGCATGGAGCCGCTTACCAGACCGTCCTCGCTCTGCGGGACGATATCGGCAAGCGAGAAAAAGACCGCCCGGTAATCCGGCTGGTAGAACTCATCGAAGCGTGCGGCGATCAGGTTTGTTTCATTTGCGCCGTAAAATTCGCAGTAGCGGACGGGACGAAAGGTATCGGCCAGAAAAGCCCGGTCGGCTTTTCCAATCTTTTCCGCCCCCGGAATGAGCAGGTGCAGTTTCGGGGCGGGCAGATTGTTCTTCCTGTAATGCTCGGCGATGAGCCGGATGAAGGACTTTTGACCATAGATCACGTTGATCCGGTCTCGTTGAATCCGGCCGGCAATCTCCTGCAAGGGCATGTTATAGTGGACGACGGTGCGGTGGAATATTCCTAAACGCTGCAGAAAATAGACGTGCTCCTCCCTCTCCCTTGGTGCCAGTACGGCCATCACCCGGTGCCAGGGCCGCAGTCCGGCCCGGATGAGGTGCCACAAGGCGCGACCCTGGTCGATCTCGGTCTCCCGGCTTGTGCGGTGCATGACGATCGGAATGCCGGAGGAGCCGCTGCTGGTGTGCCGCAGCAGACCGTCCCGAGACAGCCGGAGATCGAGCAACCCCGCAGAATTGCCCGCCTGCTGAAAGGCGCGATACTCAGCCGCGGGGGTTGCGGGAAATTTATGCACATAGTCATCCAGCGAGGTGATATCGGCAGGGGAGATTCCGGCCTCCTCCATTCTGGCCCGATAAAAGGGCACATTCGCCCATACAAGCTGCACCAGATGGAGGATGCGTTTCTCCACCCGTTCAGGTGAAGGCTTGCGATAAGAGTTCAGGTATTCCTTTATCATAATCCAATTTGTTCTCTGGTCGAATCAGGG
>DAOOPF010000129.1:0-9824 GCA_035388125.1 bacterium
CAATCGTGAAGAGAGCGACGGACACGTCGGCCAGGCCGGGTTCGCCGGGATCCTGAATGCCATTGCGATTGAGATCGTTCCAGACATAATCGCTGAGGGATGCCCTGGGCCATTCGCCGAAGTAGTGGCTGGGGTCGGTATCGCTGACGCTCTGGCCGTTGTAGCGGCCGAAGGCCGTGCCGATGTTCTGGTACTGGCCGGCGGCAGCAACCCCGGCCGCCTGGAAAATCCAGATTTCGCCAGGTTCAAGCAGGTTGTCGCCGTCATCCCCGCTGAGATATTCCGGCTGGACTCCGCTCTGATTGTCTGTGACCGTTACCCCGCTCAAGGGTACATCCCCGGGATTGGTGACGGTGTAGCTCCAGGTCACCGCATCGCCAACCGGTACTGAAGGTCCGGCCGGCAGATCAGCATCCATGCCATTGGTCGATTTCTCAAGATGAATATCCGGCACCAGGATGTAAAGTCCCGCATCCCAGCCGAGATCGATCTCGCCCGAAGTGAGGGTGGTCGCTGCTGTGCGTCCGGTGGCGGGATCGGCGTCGGAGTCGAGGCCGTCGTCGCCGCCCTGGTCAACGGCGCTCAAGGCGTAGCCGGCAGGGGCGGTGAATTGCAGATAATAGTCGCCGGGCAGAAGATCAGAAAAGAGGTAGCGCCCGTCGGAGTCGGTGACCGTGCTGCCCGCGAGGGTGCCGCCGGCGGTGTAGATGGCTACGGTTACATTGGGCAAGCCCGGCTCACCGGCGTCCTGGATGCCGTTGCGGTTGAGATCGTTCCAGACCTGGTCGCCGATATCCCCGGCCGGCTGGTTGTAGATAAAGCCGCAGCCATCCGCCGTGAAGGTATTGCCGCTGTTGGTGCCCTGGACCTCGGCACAGTTCTCGGTCACCCCGGCGGCTGCTGTGGCAGTCGGATAGATAGAGAAGGCGATGGTGATGGTCTGGTTGGGATTGAGGGTATAGTTGAGATCCCAAAAGAGGGTCAGCCCGGCGGCAACTGTGCCACTTTGGGCCGGCTCGACCTGCTGGGGGGGATTGCCATTGGAAAAGGAGACCACAGCCGAGCCGGTGACATAGTCCCAGCCCGGCGGCATGAAATCGCGCACCTTGATGCTGCCGACCAGATAGCTGTAGGTGGTCACGGTGAGGGTGAACTCGGCCGGATGACCCACGACGACGGTGTCGATGTTGACCCCCTTTTCGATACTCAGAACCTGGTCGACGAACTGCTCGGCCAGGGGGATCAGGGTATAGCCCAGATCGAGGGCCGGGCTGCCGGTGACGGTCGGGTCGCCGCTGATCTCGCCATAATTCATGGCGAGGGTGTCCGGACTCCAGATGCGCGCCCCGGTCATGTCCCGGTCGTTGGGATCGACGATACGCACCACCTGCGGCCGCGAGGCGGTATAGGTGTTGTCCACCGTGCCGTTCTGGTCATAATCGACAAAGATGGTCGATGAATTACGGAAAGGCATAACAAAGACGGCGGAGTAGTTGTTGGTCTTGTTGAGATCCCCCGGGGCCCAACCGACCACATACTGGGTGCGGCAGTACTCCTTGGGGATAAAAATCAGCCCCCAGTCCCAGGAATCATAGCCGGTGCCGGCGATGCCGAAGCCCCAGAAGGTGCTGCTGCCGGTCAGATCAACCCCGTAATTGCGCGGGACATAGTGCCCGGTTTTGAGGGCGAACGAGGCGAGCTGCTTGGCCGCGATCGTAAAGCTGCCCGTGGTGCTGTCGCGGTAGGTGACTGTGATCGGCTGGCTGTTCGGGTTATAGAGATAGAGGTCGGTCCGAGAAGCCGGGGTTGAGCTTCGCGGCGGAAAACTGGTGACAGGGACTGCATAGCGACGTCCCCACAGGGCAGTCGGCAGCCCGGTGAAGCCGTTGATCTGGGAACTGGTGCCGGTCACCTCCAGAGCGGTGAGGAACTGGATCTGGACCGGCCAGGTCGCTGTCACACGCGTGCCCTTGCGGACATTGCGCAGATCGGTGTCGACAGCCGATTGGCCCTTGTTGAGAGTCCCCGAATAGATCACTGCATTATCAGGGCCGTAAATGGTGACTGCGTTGTTGTCCCGCGTTGACTGCACCATCAGGACCACGCGCTCAAAATCCGCAAAGGGCTCGGAACGGTCATTCTGATAGAGGTCTGATCCCACCGGCATTTCAAAAGCGTTCGAAAGGGCCTGGATGGGCAGAATCTCGAAAGCCAGGGCCATCACGGTGCCGGGATCCTCGGGCCAGCTGGCGCGGGAGACAAAAGCAGGTCCGCCGATCACCGTGATCCGGTCCCCGCCGTCATAGTAGGTGGAGGTGCCGCGCGGATTGGCCGGGATGTTGCCCGACTCGAAGACCTTGTACTGTCCGGTGTTGAGGGTATAGGTCTCGTCCGGTGTGCCGTAGCCGTTCTCCCAGTGGTCATAGTTGATGATCGTGCCGTCTGTGCTGGCCGTCACGCTGATGACACAGTGCATGGTGTTGCCTACTGCCGGATCATTGTCGAGATAGACGTAATGACTGCGCAGCAGGGCCTCCTGACCTGGTATCAGGTATTCCTGAAAACCCGAAGTCCCGGAATAACCAGGCAGTGCAATGCAAAACAGCCATGCGATGAGAAACAGAATCCCCTTCTCCTTCAAACTTGCCTGATACCTGTTCATTTTACCTCTCTCCTGGTCAGTGACTGTGGCGCGGAGTAAACAGTTCCGGTTGACTGGTTTAATATCTGAAATATTTAATTGACTGATAATATTATCATTACAATAGCTAAACCTTCAATCGAATTCACATAATGCAAGGGGTATGCCAGAAGACAAAAAAAGCCCGGGCCGGTGAAAGAATATTCCTTCACCATAGCCCGGGCTCATGCTACCCGTACGTCAATGGAAATCAGAGCGAAGCGGCGGACCTCCCGGTCACCCGCAGATAGCGGCACTTTTTGATGCAGTAATCGGAGCGCGCCTCGGTCAGCTCATCCCGGCTCTTCTGCAGCAAGGCCTGGGCCTCGAGCAGGTCGGATAGGGCAGTCAGGCCGTTCCGGCGACTCTCCTCATTGACGCGCAGATTTTCCTCCGCCTGAGCAACGGCCTCTTCGCTAAGCAGCACCCGTTTCCAGCCGTCGGTCACTTCCTGCCACGCCTGTTCCATCTCGAGCAGGAGGAGTTCCGCATTGTTCCGGAGTTCGTTCTCCGCGATCTTTTCCCGGAGGCGGCGCTCCTCGAGTTCTGCGCTGCCGCCGATCCAGCCCGAAAGGGGTATCGACAGAGAGCCGTAAACGAGACCCAGAGTGCGCCGCGGTCCTTCATCGAGCTTTACCACCATGGTACGCGCGCCGATGCCGGCCTGCGGCAGCAGTTCGCCCCGTTTCAGCGCTGTCTGCAGCTTCGCCGCCCGGACCGATTTTTCGAGCAGGGCATATTCCTGCCGCTGTTTGAGGACACTCTGCGGATCAACATAGCAGCTCTGCGGCGCGCCGGCTGACGACCAGTCTCCGGCCAGGACCAGGGTCGAATCCCGGGGGATGCCGATCTGCTGGCAGAGCGACATGGCCGCCAGCTTGTGCCCATTCTCGAGCCGGGAGCGGTTGAGACGCACTTCGCTGCGCTTGAGGTTGACCTTGAGCAGATCATTGCGCATGACCAGGCCGGCCGCGAGGGCGGTCCCGACCTCTTCCGCCAGCCGATCGAGAAGGGTCTCATAGCTGCGCAGGGTGGCCCGTTTTTCATCGAGGGAGAGCGTCCGGTAGAAGAGTTCGCTGGTGGCGAGGAGGATTTCATCGCGGGTCATCCGGCTCCGGTCACGCGCGGCATCCCGCCCCAGCGCGGCCAGGCGGCTGCCGTTGACGATCCGTCCGCCGGCATAGAGGGGCTGAATGATGTCCAGGTAACCGACCTGACCTTTGCCGAGCAGGCTGGTCTCTCCCCCGGGGAAGTAGGCGAAACTGGCGGGATGGAGCAGGTTGGCGGGATTGCCGTCATAAACCGGCAGATCTCCGCCGGGGGTTCTCAGTTCGAAGAGCGCCCGGCTGGCGTCGAAATAGAGGCCGCCGGCGCTGATGTCGGGAAAGTAGCGGGTGGCCGCCGCCAGGCGGATCCGCTCCGCCGCCTCCGCTTCGAGCCGGCTGTTCATGATGCCGGCGTTGTTCTCCAGGGCGAGGCGGAGACTCTCTTCGAGAGTGAGAAGGCGCTGGGCGCCGGCCGACTCCGCGAAGAGCAAAACGGCCAGCCCGGCATAAAGGATCGATCGTTTCATGAGTGCACGCTTTCCAGGTTGCGGTGAAAATAGTAATAGAGCACGGGCATGACCAGCAGCGAGAGGGCCAGAGCGAAGACCAGCCCGGAACAGATGGCGGCGGCCGGAGGCCCCCAGAGCGTCGATCCGCTCAGGATCATCGGAATGACGCCAACCGCAGCGGCAGCCGAAGTGAGAAAGATCGGCCGCATCCTGCGCTTGCCGGCGGCCATAGCCGCCTCCTCGGCGGAGAACCCTTCAGCCCGCAGTTCGTCGGCATAGGTGACCAGGATGACGCCATTGCGCACAACGATGCCCATCAGGCCGATCACCCCCACAAAGGCGGTGACACCGAAGGGGTAGCCGGTGAGGAATACCCCCACTGCGGCGCCGAAGACGCTGAGGGGAAGGGTCATCATGATCAGCAGCGCCGATCTGGCGCGCTTGTACTGCACCATCAGGATCAGAAAGATCAGGATGATGCTGGTGGCCAGGGACCAGTAAAAGGGGGTCATATTCTCCCTGGTATCCTGATAGTCGCCGCCGTATTCGATCGAGACCCCTTCCGGCAGCACTATCCGGTCGACCAGAGGTTGGAGCTCTTTCTGGACAGCGGAGGAGTAGTGACGGCGGTTGACTTCGCAGCGCACGGTCAGGGTGCGCACTCCGTTTCGGCGCACAATTTCGGCTTCGCTCCAGCCCGGTTTCAGATCGGCAATCTGGCGCACGGGCACTGAAGCGGCGAGCAGCGGTGAGGTGACATGCTGGTCGAGGATATCGTCCGGAGAGGATTTGACCTTCTTGTCCACCTTGAGCTTGACGGCAACCGGATAGTCGTTCTCCCAGATTGTAGTGACGGGGAAGCCGCCGGTGCCGGTCATCAGGGAATAGCCGAGCAGAGTGTTCGAGTAGCCCAGGCGGGCGGCCTCGTCCCCTTTGAGAACCAGCTCTGCGGTCGGCAGCGGCTGGCCGAAATCGGTGCGGATGAATTCCGTCCCTTGTATCGAGCGCATGATCGCCGCCACCTCCGCAGCTGTCCGCTTGAGTACGGGGATCTCATCGCCCGAGATGCGCACCTCGATCGGGGATTTCTGGACATCGAAGGCGATCTGTTTCCACTTGATATCGGCGTTGGGAAAGCGGTTATAGAGTTTCTCGCTGTACTCATCCAGCACCTCGATGGTCGCCTTGTTCGAGCTGGTCAGGACCACCATCTGGCCGTAGTGGCGGGCCGGATAATTGGGCGAATAGAGGCTGTGAAAGCGCGGCGAACTGGTGCCGACGAAAGAAGTGACCACCTCGATGCGCTCATCGCCGGAGAGGATCTCCTCCAGTTCCTTCATCACAGCGTCGGTCTGACGCAGGGAGCTGCCGGGCGGCAAAAAGATCTCCACTGCGAACTGGTTGCGCTCGATCTTGGGAAAGGACTGCTGCGGAATGGTGGCCAACAGGAGCAGCCCGGCGGCCAGCGAGGCGGCGCCGGTGGCGACGACCATTTTTTTATGCCGGAAGGCCTTGTCGACCACCCCGTTGTAAAAGGACTGCATGCGGTCGAGAAAGGTACGGCCGCCGCGTCTGGTCCTGCGCCCGCTGACCCCGGTCTTGATCAAATGAAAACTCACCAGGGGGATGACAGTGACGGCGACCAAAAGGGAGACCATCAGGGCGAAGGTGATGGTCAGGGGGAGCGAGCGCAGAAAATCACCGCCTGTGCCGGTCATAAAGAAGGGCATGGGGAGAAAGCAGGAGATGATGACCAAAGTGGCGGAGAGGACCGAGCTGAAGAGCTCGGTCACCGACCGGGAGCCCGCCTCGAAGGGAGGCATGCCGTGGTCGAGCTTTTCGATATAGTTGTCGATCACCACCATGGCGTCGTCGACGGTGATGCCGAGGACGAGAATGAGGCCGGCCAGCGAGACGGTCTGCAGGTCGAGGCCCCAGATCCACATGATCCCCAGCGCCGTGAAAATGGAGGCCGGGATCGAAAGGGCGGCGATGCGCGCCACCCGCCCCGGCAGCAGCAGCAGAGTAACGGCAATGACCGAGAGCATCGAGATGCCGAACTCCTTGAGGAAATTGCCTACCGATTTGGCGACCACATAGGGGATGTTGGAGATGGTGGTGATCTCTACATCCGGCGGCAAGCCGGCGGCAAAGGCCCTGGTCACCTCCCCCACCTCGCGGCCGAAGGCGACGATGTTCTTGCCCGGCTGCGCCTCCAGGGAGACGATCAGACACTTGACACCGTTGACACGGATGGCGGCGTCCGGCTCTTCATATTCGCGCACAACCCTTGCGACATCCTTGACGCGCAGGACCGTCCCCCGGAGGTCCGACCAGACGATCTGACCGGCCACATCCATCTCGCTGGCCAGGCTGGAGGAGATGTGGATCGGCCGGGTGAGCTCGCCGTCGTCGATCTGGCCGGCGTAGGTGACCGAACCGGGCGGCTTGAGGGCGGCGAGCACCTGCAGGGGCTTGATGCCGTAGCGGGCCAGCCTGGCGTCGTCCAGATAGACGCTGATCTGCTCCCGCTGCTGGCCGTAGCGCTTGACCCGCGAAATCGACGGCACCCGCCGTACGCCGCTCTCATATTCCTTGACAAAGGCCTCGAGCTCCTTGTAGCTGCGGCTCTCCGAGCTCACTGCCAGCAGCAGCGCCGAGGTGTTGCCGAAATCGTTGTCCGCCGTCAGGGAGAGCACACCGGAGGGCAGCTCATTCCTGAGGCTGTTGAGACCGTGCTGAAGTTTGAGCCAGAAATCGGCCAGCTCTTCCTCGGTGCCGTCGACGAAGAGGTAGATGGCCATGACGTTCTCCCGGGAAATGGAGTAGGTCTTGGCGCGATTGACCGGTTTGTACTGGAAAAGATGCTGCTCCACACGGGCGGTGAGCTGGGTCTCAACCTCCTCCGAGGAGGCGCCGGGATAGATGCCGATCACGATGCCGAGGGGCATGCGGAACTGCGGATACTCGTCGCGGGGCATCAGCACCAGGGCGGCGACGCCGATGAGGACGGCGATAACCACAATGAGATAGATCACCTGCTCATAGTGCAGCAGAAAACCGATCAGGGAGCCTTTTTCCTTGTTCATCTCTTCTCCCCCGTTCAGCGGTTGATGATCCGGACGGGCATCCCCGCGGCGAGCTTGTGCTGGCCGGAGAGGACCACCAGTTCTTCCGGATCCAGACCGCTGAGGATCTCGATGCCCTCATTGAGCAGGGAGCCGACGGTCACCTGACGCCGTACGGCCAGGCTGTCAGCGGTGACGACGAAGAGGTAAGTGCTGCCGTTTTCATCCACCGTCACCGCCCGGCCGGGCAGGACCAGGCCGCGGCTGCGGCCCGAATCAGCGAGCACGATGCTGCAGATCATGCCCGGTTTGATGCGGTGGCCGGGATTGTCCAGGATGATGCGGACCGCATAGCTGTGCGCGAGGGGATCAGCGACGACCCCGACCTCCTCCACCCTGCCGGCATATTCAGCGCCCTCCAGGGCGCCGATGCGAAGCCGGGCCTGCTGCCCCCTGGCGACCCGGGCGATCTCGTTTTCGGGGACGGCCACCCGGGCGAAAACCCTGTCGATTTTGACAATGGTGATCGATGCCAGATTGGGCATCGCCCCCATGCCGGGGTCAATCGCACGCCGGCCGACGATCCCGTCGACCGGCGAGATCAGCCGGCAGTCATCAAGATTTTTTTTCGAGATCGCCGCCGCGGAACGCGCTTTTTGCAGATTGGTCTCCATCTCGATCCACTTGATCTCCGGCAGGCTGCCGCTCTCGTACATCGGCTTGAGCCGGTTCCAGCCATCTTCAGCCTGTTTCAGGGTCGCGAGGGCCACCTCGTAGGCGTTCCTGCTGCTCTCGGCGTTTAACTCGGCCAAAAGCTGGCCCTTGCGCACCGCCTCCCCCTCCGCAACCACCACCCGGGCGACATTGCCTACTGTGGCGAAACTGAGGGGAACCGATTCGGCGGCCTCGATGGTGCCGCTGTAGGCCATGGCATGGCTTGCGCTGAACAGCTGCGGCCGGGCCGCTTCGACCGGCACGGGCCTGCCGATCGTGGCATCAGCCGAGGGGCGGGAACAACCGGCCAGCATACAACTGGCCGTAATCAGGATGGCCGCGAATTTGCCTCTCTTCATTAAAGCTTCTCCTGTCCTGTTTAAATGCCGTTGGCGATCAGACGGGCGGTGATATCGATCTGCTCACTCTCTTCGGCCTCGAGAAAAAGGTAGAGAAAAAGAGCGCGCATGATGCCGGCCAGGGTGTGGGCAGCCGAAATGAGCTCTTTCTCGGTTGCAAAAATGAACTCGCCCGACTGCGCCCCCGACTGCAGCACCTCCAGATAAAAAAGGCGCTCTTCCGCCTGCAAATGCTCCTGCAGTTTCCGCAGCAGCCGCTGGTTGCCCTTGATCTCCTCCCAGACGAGGCTGTAGTCCTGGGCATGACGCTTCATTTCGGTCAGGGAGGCGGCCACGTATCGCTTGATCTTCTCCTTGACCGGGCGAACGTCGACGACGCCCGCCTTTGTATCGGCGAGGATCATGGCCAGATGGGCAAAAATCGCCTCATCAAAGATCTCCTCCTTGCTCTGGTAATAGTAATAAAGGGTGCTCTTGGCTTTTCCCGCCTCGGCGGCGATATCCTCCATGGTGGCTTTTTTCAGGCCCCACTTCCGGAAAACGTGTTTGGCCGCGATGATGATCTCTTCGCGAATGATGTCGTCCTTGTTCATGTTCACTCTTTTCGACTAATTTCGTTTTATAGTATGAAAATAGCAAATCAGGAGAGGAAAAGCAACAATTTTTTGCCGGCCGTTGATGGCGGTATGGATTTTCGCTTGCATTTTTGCCGGGCAATGGCTATTCTATAGCCGTTGTGACAGCAGGTTGGCAGGTTATCAGGCAGGAGAGAGCGATGTTTAAACCTTGGTTTCAGGCAGTGGTTGCAGGTCTGTTGTTCTGTTGCGCACTTTCGGCGGCGGCCGGGCTCCCTTTCCGCGCTGCCGGCAGGATATATATGGGCATATCCAGCCCGGTGACGCCAGATGATTTTAAAGATACGCATCTTACGGGCTGGAATATCGGCGGCGCCGTCGGCAAGAGTCTCGGCGAGCGGGTGGAACTCACCCTCGACGCCAGCTATAACGCCTTCTCCTTCAACATCCAGGGTTATCTCAATACTCTGGAGCTCAAGGATCTGGACGAGTTCGAGTCCTCAGCCGCAGGAGGGGATGCCGATATCGTCACCCTCTTTCTCAACCTCAAGGCGAAATTTCCGCCCCCCGGCGATCAGCGCTTTGTCCCCTACCTCTTCGCCGAAGCCGGTCTCTTTCATTTCAGCCGGGATGAGATCCAATACTGGGGCCCCATCGGCACCGACCGGATCGAGCCGGGCGTCAGCTCGACTGTGTTCGGGGCGGGCGCCGGCATCGGCCTGAACATCGCCCTTGAGGAACATGCGGCCGTCTTTATGGATATTGGCCTCAAGGCCGGTTTTACCAAAGGGGAGGCGACCACCTTCATCCCTTTCCGTATTGGTGTGACCTTTAACTGAACGAAAACCCGCTGTAAAAAAAAGCCCGCGCAGG
>DAOOPF010000130.1:0-9751 GCA_035388125.1 bacterium
GTGATCCGGTTGGCGGCCTCCGAGATGATGCCGAGGGCGGCGGGGCTGTTCAGATTCAAAAGGGCGGTGAGGGTGCGGGAGAAGAGCAGATCTCCGACCAGGACGGAGACGCGATTGTCCCAGATCGAGTTGACAGTCGGCTTGCCGCGGCGCAGGTCGGAGCTGTCCACCACATCATCGTGCACCAGGGTCGCTGTATGGAGGAGTTCGACCACGATGGCGGCGCGCATCGAGTCCGGGCTCCGCTCACCATGGAGCTGGCTGGCGAGAAAGACAAGCGCCGGGCGCAGACGCTTGCCTTTGAGCCCGGCGATATAGTTCACAACCTGATTGGCGAGCGGAATATCGGAATGGAGAACCTCATTAAAGGCGTATTCGAAGTCGTGCAACGGCTCCTGAACGGGTCCGAAAATGCTCTCGATTTTCACAAGAAATCCTGTTCAACCCTGAGTGACGGTGCGAATGGGAAATTTAATGTTTAATGTAATAATAATAGTCAAATTAGTCAACACCTAACTCAACACGCTCCGGCGCCCCGGGGCTTTTCACGATTGGCAGCCTGACGGTGAAAGTTGTACCGCTGCCCTCGCGGCTCCGCGCGAGAATGTCCCCCCCCTCCCGCTTGATGATCGTATAGGAGAGGTAGAGTCCCAGACCGGTCCCCCCGCTCTCCCGTTTGGTCGAGAAGAAGGGGGTGAAAATATGGCTGAGATTTTCGGGAGAGATGCCGACGCCGCTGTCAGCGAATTCGACATTGACCCATTTTTCGTCTGCGCCGGCCATGGTGATGATGCGCAGCACCCCGCCGTTGGGCATCGCCTGCACGGCATTGTAGATGATGTTGAGAAAAACCTGCTTGAGCGAGTCGAGGCTGAAAAAGACGCGCGGCACGCCACCGTACCCCTTTTCCAGGATGATGTTGCGCACGGAGGTCTCTTTCTCGACCAGCGAGAGCGTGGTATCGATCAGCTTTTCAACGTCGACAGGCTCCCGTTCATGTTCGGAGTGGCGGGAGAACTGCAGAAGGTTTTCGATGATCACCGAAGCGCGGCGGATGTTCTTTTTGATGATTTCCAGCTTGCGCTCCATCTCCGGATTGGTACTGCCCAGCCCGTCCGCAATGGAATAGCGCGCGGTCTCGATGATATTGAGCGGATTGCGCAGCTCATGGGCGATCCCCGAAGAGAGCAGGCCGATGGTGGCCAGCTTTTCCGACTTGATGAGCTGCTTTTCGATCTCTTTCTGATCGGTGACATCCTTGGCGTATTCGACCAGAAATTCCGGCTTGCCGTCAATGCCCGCCATCGGGAAGGTCCAGATGTGATAGGTACGGCCCTGATGGAAGATTTCGATGAAGTGGGACTCGCCGGTGCGGTAGGTTTCGAAGGCCGGGCAGTTGGAACAGGGCTGATCGCTGCCAAAAAGGGCTTTATGGCACTTGCAGCCCACCAGCCCGGGCGTGTTATCCGCTGTAAGCTGCATGTAGCTCTTGTTGCCCATGATCAGATTGTGGTCGCGGTCCTGAACCGAGATCGGATCGGTGATGCCGTCGAAGAGGGAGATCAGCCGCTGCCGGCTGAGGAGGAGCTGCCGCTGCATCTTGAGTTTTTCGCTGATGTCGCGGGCGAAGCACTGGATGACCTGGTGGTTTCCGACCGAGACGAGGCTGCCGGTCAGATCGACGGGGATGAGGCGGCGCTCAGCGTGCACCAGCATCACCTGATCGAGATTGGCCTGCCCGTCACGCTTTATCCGCGCGAGAAACTCCTCCACCTCCTGCAGCGAGCGGTTGGCGCAGATGCTCAAAAAACTCTTCTGGAGCAGCGCCTCGACCGGCTGTCCGACCAGCCTGAGGGCCATGCCGTTGGCCTGATGGAGGCGGTAGCTGTCGGCGTCGGCGATGAAGATGGCTATGCCCGCCTTGTCGAAAAGGGCAAAATAGCGCTGTTCGCTCTGCTCCAGCCGGGAGGAGAGCTGCTGCTCCTCGATCGCGCGCGTCACCACCCGCGGCAAAAGATCGAGAAAATCCTTGGTCTTGACCAGATAGTCGTATACTCCGTGGCGCATCGCCTCAACTGCGATGCGCTCATCGCCCTGGCCGGTCACCATGATGACCGGCAGCGCGGGATACTCCTTTTTAAGGTGCTGCAGCACCTCGAGTCCGGACATCTTGGGCAGGCTGTAATCGAGGACCAGGGCGTCGACGGGATTATGCTTCAGCCAGGCCAGGCCCTCTTCGGGGTCATGGATGATCCTGACGGCGAAGGGCTGGCCATGACGGCGAAGGATCAGTTCCATCAGATGCGCCTGGTCCGGATGGTCTTCGATGATCAGGATCTGATAATCACGCTGCATCGTGTCACTCCCCGGCGAAAGTCACCTGCCGGCTCAAGAGCTGCGGAAGGGTAAAACGGATGACCGTTCCCTCTCCCGGCGAAGATTCGGCCCAGATGCGGCCGTGGTGGGCTTCAATGATGCGCTTGACGATGGTCAGGCCGACTCCGGTGCTGCGGTTTCTTTCGTCGGCGTCGCGTGAATAGAAAAGGTCGAAGATGTGCTCCAGATCCCCGGTGGCGATGCCGATGCCGTTGTCCTTGACGTAAAACTCGTATTCATCCTCCAGGGTGGCGCATCCCACTTCGACGCTGGGGATCTCCACCTCGCGCGTGAATTTCAGGGCGTTGGAGATGAGGTTGCTGAAGACCTGGGTGATCTGGACGGAGTTGCAGATGATGCGCGGCAGGGTGGAATCGATGATCATGTTCACCGGCCGTTTCTCGATCAGCCCCGAAAGCGAATCAAGGGCGTTCTTGAGGATCTCGAAGGAATCGGCCTCCTGAAAAGGCAGCTCCCTGCCGTTCAACCTGGAGAGGTCGAGGAGGTCGGCGATGAGATGTTCCATCTTTTCAATATTGGCGGAGATGCGCTCCAGATAGGTGACGGCTCCGGCGGGGAGATGATAGCCCTGTTCCTCCTGGAGCAGGGTGGCGTAGCCCTTCAGGCTCTGCAGCGGCGCCTTTAGATCGTGGGCGAGGGTGCGGATGAGCAGATCGGCATCGGGCTGGGGCTCCGTCTCGCGGGCGGGGCGCCAGTCGCTGACGAAGGTGATGATGCGCTTCTCCGGCTCCCTCGAGGCGAGCCAGGAGGAGAAAGCCTGCACCTCGTGGAGGGTGCCATCGGCGGCGGCCACCTGGACTTTTTCAGGGCAGGGGGGCCAGGCTGCGCCCTGTCGGATGGCCATTGGAGTGCGGCAAAGAGCGGAAAAAGGGCACTGAAAGATCTGCCGGCGGTCATAGCCGGTCCACTCCAGAAAAGCGCGGTTCACCTCTTCGAGGCGGTCCTCAGCGGGATCGATGACGACGGCAGGATAGGGAAGGGCGTCGAGAATGGCGAGGTATTTCTCGCGAAAACTGTTGAGGATCTCATGGCTCCGCTGGGAGCGCTCCTCCCAATGGGCCCGTTCCATAGGGGCGACCATAAGGTAGGCGCAGAACTCAGCCAGGGCGATCTCCGCGCCCGTGAAAGGGTTCTCCGTCATGCGCGCGAAATAGAGAGCGCCAGGCACCTCCTCCGGGGTGATGATGGGGACAAAGAGTTCCTGACTGACATCGAGGATGAGGGGGTCGATGTAATCCTGGCGGGTGACGGTTTGCCGGCTGATTAAAAGATCGGTGATGAGGGGATCCTGATAGGGAATCGTCACCTCCTCGATGGTCGGGAGGGGCAGGATGTTATAGGCGAAGGAGGCGGAAAGACATTCGCGCAGCTTGTCGTTGTAAAAGACGAGAAAATGGTCGGCGGGGATCATCCCGAGCAGCAGAGGGCGGCACTGGCGGAAAATTTCCGCCGGATCGGAGATCAGGGATGCATTCGCCGCGAGGGCATAGAATCGATCGAAATTGTCATTACCCGTATAGGACATGCGGAGGTTCGATTCGCGTTTCAGTCTTGGAAAAGCTTTCCGGCTTCTTTCACTACCGCCTCCACTGCCTGATTCAGACCCATGGCCAGGGTTGCGCCGGAGGCGAATTTGTGTCCGCCTCCGCCGAAGAGGGACGCCATGCCGTTGATGGCGACGCGGCCTTTGGAGCGAAAACTCACCTTGGTGGTGCCCGCTTCGGTCTCTGTGAACATCAGACTGACCTCCACCCTGGCGATCGTGCGCGGGAGTTCGGAAAAGCCCTCGGTCTCCCACAGCTGGGCGCCGGTCTGACGCAGCAGATCCTGCGACAGGCTGAAATAGGCCAGCCGGTCATCGCAGGCGAAGCGCATTTGCTCCAGAAGCCTGGCCATTAGAAGGGTGCGCTGCTTGGAATTGTTTTCGTAGACCTGCTCGTATATCGCCCGATAGTGCGCGCCCCGTTCGAGCAGGTCGGCGGCAATGCGATGGGTGCGCGCGGTCGTGTTGCTGAACCGGAACGATCCGGTGTCGGTCATGATGCAGGTGTAGATGGCATCGACGATCGGGAGCGTCAATTCCGCTCCGGAATCGACAAGAAAATCGTAGATCATCTCGCCGGTGGAGGAGGCCTCCTGCAGGCAGATGTGGACCTCACCCATCTCGTCGGTCGGGATATGATGATCGATGCAGGCGACAGGAATACCGTGGCGGCGCAGGGCGCTGCCCAGCCCGCGCAGCCGCGCCCAGTCGCTGATATCGACGACGAAACAGCCGTCGAGGCCGGCGACCAGCTCTTCATGCGCCTGCTCATCAAAAAGGGCGATCTCGCCCTCCGGATCGAGAAAATGGAAATAATCCGGCATCCGGTCGCAGTTGAGAAGCACAACCTTCTTGCCGATCTGGCGCAGATAATGAGCCATGGCCATCTGGCTGCCGATGGCATCGCCATCGGGGTTGATATGGGTGGTGACCGCTATTGTCCTCTTGTCCTGAACAAAGTCGCGAACCGGCTGCCATTCTCGGGTATAGATCATTAAAAACCTTTAATGCGCTGATGAGCCTTGCTGCAGTTTTCGAACTGATCTGCAGCCTCCAGTGTGATCTCCAGCAGCTCGGCACCGCCCTGGAGAGAAAAGTTGTACTCTTCGCACATGCTGTCGCAGATGCCATCCGCAGGGCTGACGGGTTTCCAGCCGCCGGCGTTGATACTGATGCGCACCCGCGCGAGGGGCGAGGCGGCATCGCAGACGGTGAAACGGAGTCGCCGCTCCCTGCCCTCGTTCTCCACCTTGATCCCTTTGATCACAGGCCCGGTGTTGTCCACCAGAAAAGCGGAGCTGATCTTTTCAGCGCGCAGCCCCTGGCCGTCGGGAAGCATCAGGCTGTCGCTGACTTCGAGCTTGAGCTGATATTCACCGTCGGCCATCTGGGTGGTATCCCATGAGTAGACCACCTGGGCGAGCGGTCCGGCCAGCCGGCGCCAGTGGGTATCGCCGGTGCGGCGGTACCAGAGCGCGAAGAGGAGAGGATCGCGGTTTGAGTCGTCGAACTGCCAAAAGGCGCTGCGAAAGCCTTTCCGCTGTTCACGCTTGGGCAGCGGCGAGGGCGCGGTGATGCCGGTTGTGCCGGCCCCCTGATCCGGGGCGGCCTCGAAATAGTCTCCCGCCGGGAGGACGACCAGACCGTCAATCTCGGGCGGCCGGTTCTTCTGCAGGTAGGCGAGGGTCACCTCCTTCAGAAAGGGCTTTTTCTCCCCATCCTGCAGGATGCAGCGCCACTGCAGAAAGCGCGCAGCCGGGCTGGTGATTTGCCCGCTGCCGCCCGCGTCAGTCAGGGGCTGCCATTCGCTCCAGCTCCCCTCCGGATTGCGGGTATTGCCGGAGCGGGTCTGAAAGACGAGTTTGCCGTCGCCGCGCCAGCGCAGGGCGCCCCAACGGGTCAGGGCGGCGGCATCGATGGTCTCGGATTCATAGCTTCCCTCCCGCACCACGGCGCCGATGCGGTAGCCGAGCCCCATATTGGCGGTGGCCAGAATCACCTCTCCGGCTGCCGTGCGGTGGAGGGTCTGGATCTGGGAGGCGCCGACTTTCAGGAGCAGGGAGATCTCGCCGGACTCGTTAATGCTGTAGAGGCGGCCTTCGCGGCCGGTGCCCACCAGCAGTCCGCCGTCCGTGGCGGGCAGAAGAGCCTGCACATCATCGAGCCCGGCCGGCCAGATCGAGCGCCCGTAGCCGTCGGCCTCGATACGCAGCAGCTGTGATTTGGCCGCGGGCGCGCTCTCCACCGGCCCGGCCGGGGCCTCCTGACGGAGCGCGCTCTTCTCATCCGGCTCTTCAAGCGAGGTGCTCTGTGCCGGCACCGTGGCGAGGATGCGGGTGATGACCGCCGCCGGGCCGGCAGTGGTCATGGCCGCTGCGTAGAGCGTGCCTCCGGGAAGCACAGCCAGGCTGTGCACCTCTTCGTTTCCGGTATCATATAGTACAAATGGCGCCGTCTCTTTGCGGAGACGATAAACCAGCCCCGGACGGCTGCTGCCCGCGTAGAGCTCCCCGCCATCGAGCGCGAGACAGCGCAGATGCTCGGCTTCGCTGGCCAGGGCTACGCTCATGCTGCCGTCGGGTTTGATGCGCAGCAGCCGGGCCTTGCCGCCGGTGGCGGCCCAGAGGTCCCCGCTGCCATCGCAGAGCAAATCCCAGATGTAGGATTGTTCCGGCCGGCAAAAAAGCTGCGCCCTGCCCTCGCCATCGACGCGGTAGATGCTGCCGTTGGGGGAGGTGGCGACATAGAGTGCGCTGCGGCCGTCGTGGGCCAGGGCATAGATCTCGGGTTCTTCGGCCTGAAAAAAGAGCGCCGTGTCGCCCGCGGCGTTGACCCGGAAAACCTTGCCCCGGTTGCCGGTGGCGAGGTAGAGGTTGCCGGCGGGATCGCTGGCGACATCCCAGACGTAGGGTTCACCGGTATCGATGAAGCGGGTGGTCCTCGCCGCGAGGGTCAGCCGGCCGTCGCCGGTGAGGGAGAGGTTTTCCAGCTTGCCGGGGATAAAATCGGCAAAGGTGCTGTAGGTGCGAAGGCCGGGTCCCGCCGCTCCCGCCCGAAGGGCGGTCATGGCGGTCAGGAGCAGCACCAGCCGGCAGATATGACGGATTGTTCCGGTTTTTTTCATCTTTATTCCAGGAATAGCTGATCAAAGGCTTCCTGCGCATCATCCGTCCCGTTCGTGCGGGGCTGGGTGATGCGCACGGTCAGCCGCTTCAGACCGGTGATTTCGCACTCGGTCGGGATGGCCCATTCAGCGATGAGGCGGTCGCGCAGGAAACGCTCGCTGCCGCTGCCGTTCATCGTCTGCAGGATCGAAGGGGGCAAGCCGGCGAGCTCCTCCCCGTCGACCGCCATGCCCCGGGCGGGCTCGCGGATCTGCAGGTAGAGATTATCGCTGGTGCGGCGCTCCTGCAGGAGCGTGCAAAGCCGGGAAAAAGAGTCGGGGCGGTACTTGTCCGGGTTGCTCTGCATCTCGGCCTGGATCAGGCCGGCCGCACTGCCGGCGATGACCGTCAAGGTGCGGGACTGGAGATAGTCCGGCAGCCTGACGCACTGGCTGAACCTCATCTCCTGCCCGTTGGTGCGCTGCAGGGTCAGGGTGAGATGGAGCGAATCACCGGGGCTCACCTCCAGCCGTTCCTGCCGGATCGAGCGGATGGCGGCCACCCGTTCTCCAGGCTCGATCGCGGCACTGATCATGATGGAGTGGAGCGGCGGTGGATCAAAATTGTTGACAGTCAGGGCTCCGATGCTCATCGCCACCAGATCGACCGCCTCGGCGATTTCACTGCCGGCGCCCAGATAGCCGAGCCGTTCCTGGTAGGAAAAATACTCCCCCACCGTCAGCCGGCGGCCGTCCTTGAGCATCATCTCGCAGCGCAGCCTGACTGTCGAGGGATCAGCGCCGAGTTTGCCCGCGATCAGAGCCTGAAAGAGCGCGGAGCGCAGGAAAAAGGGGGTCAGATTGCGCAGCGCCGGATCATCGGCCAGCTCGAAATGGAAACTCCGCAGCCCCGCCGGGCCGGTCAGCTCCACCTGCACCGGAATCCAGGCGGGCATTTCCCCCACCTTGCCGTAGACGCCGGAGAGGCGGTCCTGGCGGATGGTGCCGATGACCTCGAGCGAACGGGCCAGTTTGCTCGATCCCATCAGGCTTGGCAGGGTCGCCAGGATGCGGCTTCGCGCCATGGGCATCTGGACCGGGCCGAGGTTGAAGAGGTAGTGGCCGAAGGCGAGGAGCTGATCTCCCTCGACTGCGGTCACGGTGCCGGTCATATCCATGCCGAAATCACCGCGGATGAAGACCTGCGAAATCGCACTACCGGGTTGAAGAGGCTCCACCGCGGAGCCCTCCTGCAGCGGCTCCCCCCCCATCATCGGCGCGAACCCGAGACTGCTCCAGAGCGAGGCGTTGGCGGAGAGAGTCTGTTCCGAAAAACCTGAAAAAAGCAGCGGGGTCTCGATGCAGCGCATCGCCATTCCGGCCGGCGGCGCGGGCATGAGCGGGGTGACCATCCGCTGCCAAAAGTCCGCTTCCGCTCCCAGCAGAACGGCGCGCAGATAGTTCTGCCCGCTCTGCGGGGCACAGGGCCGAACCGCGCCGCGCTGCGCTTCATAATCACGGGCGCGCATCATCGAGGCGATGGGCATCACGCCGGCGTAGGGCTCTTTCTGAAACTCGAGAAAACGCATGGCCAGGGCGCCCGCCAGCCGGCCCTGGAAATAGATGGGACTTCCACTCATCCCGGCGACAACGCCGGCCTCCTCGGACCGGGTTCCGGTCAGGCGGACGATGATCAGATCTTCTCCGGGATAAAAATCAGGCACGACATCGATGACGACAACGCCGAAAGTATCGATCTCCTCCCCCTGGAAAACAGTCAGCCCTACCCCCGTCATGCCGGGCTTGATCTCCGGGACCGCAATGGTCTCCAGCTGCCAGCCCTCCGCCGCATTGAGAAACGCGGTGGAGAGCAGCAGACTCGAGACGATCAGGAGGAGGACAGGCTGCAGTTTAATCGCCGAAATGATATCTCTCCAGGGAAAGGGAAGAACAGAAAACAGGAAAGCGTCTGGAACTGATGTGTTACAGGTCGCCGCCCAGAGGCCGGATGACAACTTCCTCCATCATGGCCGACTCGCCCGTCAGCAGGATGGCGGTCACTGCCTTGGCGATCTCGTCCGCGGGCATCATTCTGGCGTTGTCGACGCCGGCATCACCCCAGATCAGGGTATCCGTCGCGCCGGGCATGAGCGCGGTGACGCGAATGCCGTGCTCGCGCGCCTCCATGCGCAGGACATCAGTGAAACCGAGCAGGCCGTATTTGCTGGCGCAATAGCCCGCATTGCTGTAATAAGGCGTCCGCCCCGCCACGGAGACCATGTTGATAATATGGCCGGATTTGCGCTCGATCATGCCGGGCAGCACGGCTTGCGAACAGAGGAAAGCACCCTTGACATTGGTCTCCATCATCAGATCCCAGTCGCTCGCGCTGGCCTCGACAATCTTGCCGAAGATCGCCACACCGGCATTATTAATCAGCACTTCGATGGGGCCGTGCGTTCTCTCCACCGCGACGACGACCCGCTTGACCTGGTCCGCGTGACGGACATCGCAGGGCATCGCCACCGCCTGCCCCCCCTGATTGGTGATCTCCTGAGCCACCGCTTCGATATCCGAGATCGTGCGCGCCGAGAGCACCAGGTGCGCGCCATGCGATGCCAGCGACAAAGCAATGGCGCGGCCGATGCCGCGGCCGGAACCGGTCACCCAGACGATACGGCCTTTCAAATCCAGTTGCGACATACTAC
>DAOOPF010000131.1:0-9608 GCA_035388125.1 bacterium
TCCATGCGCATGGTTGAGTTTCTCTATACTAAAGAACCTGCCGGTTACTCCTGAGTGTTTTCCTGCCCTTCACCTGTGATCAGACGGACGACCGCGATCGGCTGCAAACCATACTCTCCGGCAATTGATCTGATCAATTCATCCCGGGAAACCCCGATCCCCTCCGCCGCCAGTCTCTGCAACGCGACATCGACTTCAATCTGGTTTTCCTGGCAGACTTGCAGCACGCTTTTCCGGCCCCAGCCGCTTGTTCTTTGACCGGAGGTGCGCAGGCCCTCCCCAACAAGGCGATGGTACATCTTTGCAGGACTTGTACCGCTGCGGCGGGCGATTTCTTCAATGCGCTCCTCTGTGCTTTCGAATTTCCAGCCGTGGGTTCGGGCGGCTTGCTGAAAGGATTCGATAGAGATTTTCAGCCGTTCACAGAACTCGGCCACGGTCAAATCTTCGGCGTGCGCCAGGGGAGGCTCCGCCTCCTCCTTCTCAGCCCAATAAGTTTTAATCTCTTCATTCCACCGTACGATCGTCCGGAAAGGTTCGATATTAAAAAGGGTCGCTGCGATGACAAAAATAACCAGCATGATAGCAGCAAAGAGCTCCCATTTCAAATTAAAAGCCATAACGGCTTTTTTCTTGGCGTAACGGAAAAGTACCTTCCAGTTATAGTAAAGATGCAGAATGGCGATGACGAAAAAAACCAGAGAAGAGTTAATGTGCAAAAAGCCCCACATCTCTTTGTCCAGCCCCCAGAAAGTCCAGTGCGTCCAGTGCGCTATTTTACCTTGTGGGGGGAAATAGAGGACAATTCCCGAAACCAGGGAAATCAGGAACGAAAAGAACATCAGAAACGAGGTGAAACCCCTGAATTTGAATTTTATCATCGTTTTTTCTTTCGTAATAATTTCCAGCGCCCATTCAAGCATACGCTCGATTAATCATGATTTTCTGATGGGTATTTTTGTTCATAGAATACCATCTCCCCTTGCCGGCGGCTCTGGATTTTGCCCTGCTCTTCCAGAACACCGAGAAATTTATTCACTTCATTGATGTGCCATCCCAGGATGACCGACAGATCTTCAAGGGTGCAGGGCCGGCGGGCGATGGTCTCGAGAAGGGCCGATTCCCGCTCGCTGCGCGCCGAGTCGAGCTTGGCGCCGGCAGGGTTGCGGGCGACCATGTCGATGCCGGGCAACTGCCATATATCAGCGATACGCTCCAGTTCGGAGCGGGTGGCCGCCCGGATATCAGCGACCGCACCGGGTCGGTCCAGGGTGTTCAACTGCACCCGATCCGGCGCGATCCGGAGGATCGCCCGCTTCAACGCCGCAAGCTCGGTTTCGCTATCATTGAGGCCGGGGACGATAAAAACTTCCAGCCAGATTTTTCCGGGATACTCCCGCCGCAGACTGACCAGCCCCTCGATGATGGTTTCGATCTGCAGGGCGGGAAGGGGGCGGTCGATCTTTTTAAAGACCTCCTGTGTAGCGGCATCCAGCGAAGGCAGCACCAAATCGGCCCGCTGAACCAGAGCGCGCACCTCAGGATTGCTGAAAAGTGTACCATTGGTCAAAATTGCCAGGGGTATGCCGGGGTAAGAATCCTTTATCCAAGTGAGCAATTCTCCCGCGCCGCTGTGCAGCAGGGGCTCTCCCGAGCCTGAAAAGGTCAGGTAATCCGGGGCCGGGTTCCCGGCAAGATAGTGAATCAGCTCCGCCCGGACCTCCACCAAGGATACGTACTCCCTGCGATCTGCGGTTTGTCGGGTTGTCCGGCCGCATTCACAATAGATACAGTTCAGATTGCAGGTCTTGAGGGGCACCAGATCGATGCCCAGAGAAAAGCCGAGCCGGCGGGAAGGTACCGGGCCAAAAATGTGACGATATGTCATCGCCATCCCTCTCTTATTGGAGTAAGATATTTTGTGCCGCAATTCATCCTCTTCTCAACACGCCGGATCCCTTCACAGGTGCCGCCACTTTGCTCTCAAGCGCAGCGCCGGACGGGAATAACCGTGCAGTGCAGGAATATTACCGACCGAACTATTTGTTTGCGGGTATGATTTCAATTTGTTATTTTGTCCTGTTGCAGAGCGTATAACAATATCCGACGGGCCCGAGCTGTGCACTCTGTTTCCGCCATTTCCATACCGGCAGCATAATGCGGCGCAAAAAACAGCCCTGCTGCATTGAGGTGCGCCCGCAGGAGGATCAAATTCGGAACGGCCTGGAAAACAAAGCGCCGGATGAAACAGTATAAAGGTATAAATAAAAGAGACAGGAACGGGATTGGATGCCGAGAAATGTTACGCCGAAATCAGCGCGTGGTTTGAAAGCTATGTGCGTCCCTTCAAAAAAGGCGATGCCGCTGCGCGTCACAATATCCTGCTCAAGGAGGAACACACCTTCCGGGTCGTGGAGGAGACTGCCACGCTCGGCCGGGAGATCGGATTAGGCCTTCAGGAGTTGGCGCTGGCGAAGACGATCGCTCTGCTGCACGATATCGGCCGCTTTGAACAGTATGCCCTCTATAACACCTTTGCCGACGGCCGATCGGTAAATCATGCGGAGCTCGGTGTGGCCATCCTGGGCCGTACGGGGATTCTATCCGGATGCGCCGCTTCCCGGCAGGATTTGATCCTGAGAGCCATCCTTTACCACAATCGGGCAGTCCTGCCGTCTGAAGAGAGCGACGAGTGCCTTTTCTATACCCGTCTGCTGCGCGACGCGGATAAACTGGATATCTGGCGCGTGGTGACGGACTATTATCACCGTGCGGATTGCACGCGCAATCCCGCCATCGAGCTCGATCTGCCCGACACCCCGGGCGTTTCAGCACCGGTTTTTGAGGCAATGATGCAGAAAAAGATCGTCGAGACCAGGCATATGCGCAATTTGAATGACTTCAAGCTGCTGCAGATGGGCTGGATTTTCGACATCAACTTTCCCCCCACCTTCCGGCATGTCCGGGAGCGGCGCTATCTGGAAAAGATCCGGGCGTCCCTGCCGGATTGTGCAGAAATTGAGGAGATCTATGCCTGCGTTCAGAACCATCTTGCCGTCAGGCTGCTGCTCGCGCCGACGGGATAAAGGCATCATCCCGGCGATGAGTCTTTCAGCTGATCGCACCGGCACTAGAGTGGAACGGCACTCTTCAGCACCCCCCGTTCCGGCGCTCTATTCCCCAAAACAAACCTACTCCTCCTGCAGCTCCTCGTAATACTTGCCCTCTTCCGGAGAGATCTGATAGAACGCGCTGAGCTGACGGATCATTCGCTGCAGCTTTTTACAGTCAGGCAGCAGCGAGGATTCGGAGATCTTTTCCTTGGGCATCTTTTCTAGTAGTTTGTCATAGAGATCCTCGACCTCATCCTGGGCCAGCTGCAGGGTCAGCCCGATATAATCGTAGAGCTCCTGCTGCAGTTTGCTCAGCTTGGGATGGCCGCTGAGATCGCGGAGAATGATCTCTTTAAAAACGGAGAGGGTCTCGCGCAGCTCTTCCGGCAGAAACCCCTCGGCGAATCTTCGCAAGGCGATATCGTCGATGTATTCGATCATCAGGCCACGGTCACCGCTGCGCACGGTCGCCATGAGCAGATGATAAAGGGTGCTGATATAGCATTGAAAATCATTCGGATCGAGCTTTTTATAGCGCCCGAAGAGGACGTCGTTTTCAGGGGCCTTCATCCGCTCGAGGATAAGCGGCAGAATGGACTCCTTTTTCGCGGTCAGAGCCTCATAGATAATGAGGTTGGTTCTACTGGCGAAACGCTGCATGGCCGCCTCGTTTTTGAGACGCCACTCATCGGGATGGCTCTTCATCTTTTCAAGCAAGAAAAGAAGCCTGCGGGTGATGTGGTAGCGCGGGGCCGGCTCCCAGCCGAGGGCCTGACGTGTATAACCGGCATCGATATCGAGCTTTTCATCGATGTAGCGGACCATCCAGAACCGCTCAAAGACCTCACCATAAACGATGTGCGTGAATTTCAGGATATGCTTCGCTACCAGGCCGGGATAGGCCAGTAGTTTAGGCAGATAGAAGGGCTTTTTGCTGCTCCCGAAATAGTAGCTGGTAGCGATGGTATAAAGCTCCTTGTGGGAGACCGAACCGTCCGGACTGGCGCTGTAAACGGCGAAGCGTGCAAGTTCGTCCGATTTTCTCATGATCAGACGCAGAAGCGAGACCAGTTCCTGAACATGAATGTAGGGGATGGCGGACTCTCCCCTGCCGGCGAGAAATCGCGAGTAGAGCCCACGGGAGAGCCAGGTTTCAAGGAACTTGTATAAGGGGGCATATTCACACCAGTCGCTGTAGACTGCTGCAAAGCGCACCACAGTGCAGGGAAAGTGCTCCGAGAACTGACGGCAGAACTCTTCGCCGGCCTTTTTGGCGCGCGCATAGTGGTAATCCGCATCCGGCGGGGTGGTTTCTGTGATTTTGGCGCCGTTTTCAGGAAAATTGCAGGCGGCGAGAGAGCTGGCGAAGATGAATCGTCTGGCCTTGATCCCCTGTGCGAAGCGCAGGATATTGAGGGTGCCCTCGACGTTGGTGCGCTGATATTCCGGGTGGTCCTTGTAGGAGAAATCGTAAAAAGCGGCCAGGTGGACGACAAAATCAGCCCCCCCGTGGTCATTGATATATTTCATCACATCGTTGAGGGTCTCTTCGTTGGCGATGTCGCACTGGATCCAGTGGATATTCTTGTGATAGGGTACATTGGACTCCTTGCGCGAGCGCCGGGCAATCGCGAAGACGCTGAATTCATCTTTCACACTGTCCAGGAGAAAACGTCCGATGAAACCACTGGCGCCGGTTATTACGATAGACGGCAATTTATCTCCCATCAGACCTTTTCCTTTTTGCGGTACGGAACAGATAATAGAGTACGACTCCCATCAAAAAATCGATCACCCCGGAAAGGAGGATCACGGCCAGATTCTTGACCAGGGAAGCGTAGGCGAAGAGGAAGATGGTGGCGGCGAATTTCACCACGATGGAAAAGATGACCAGGCACTCGAACTGCCGTGCCCTCACCGCAGCCATGGCATAGCCTATAGCCATGACGATGTGAAAAACACCCCCCTGGGCGCGGAAGAAGCGCTCGGAACAGTCGGCATACCCCAACTGCTCCAACAGGGAATAGGGCGTGAAGATCAGCCCCAATCCGACCAGAAAGGAATGGATTGCAATCAGCCACAGGAAGGTGACCAGGGCCTTGTCATAATCAAGGGCAAATTTCATAATTCCTCCGCGCCTTCTGTGTCAGAAACGGTCACCACTCGGGAGGGGAATTTTCACGGCGGCAGATCCTGCGGCCGCTTCCCATGCAGGAAGCGGCCGCTGCTATAAATCAGGCCGGGACATAGACCTTTTTCAGGGCATCGCTGGCGCAGACGATGAGGGGATAGGTCGTCGGCGCCGCCGTCAGCAGGGGATGGGTGCCGAACTGGATGGTATCCAGATCGACCATGCTCATCTTGTTCTGGACGGCCAAGGCAATCGTGTTGATCAACTCACCCACCGAATCGCCGCCATAGGCCTGTCCGCCCAGCAGAGTGCCGGAAAAACGGGAAAAGAGCAGTTTGACATAAAGCTTGTTCTTGCCTGGAAGGGTGCCCGGGTGCCTGTCGATCCCGTCGCTGATGCCGATGACGATGTCGAATCCTTCAGCCAGGGCTCTGGATTCGGTCATGCCGGCTGTGCCCAAAGAGAGGCCATTCACTCTGGTTGAATAGACCCCGATCGTCCCCTTGTTCATCTCCAGTGATTTAATGCTGTAGATATTGGAACCGGCCGAACGCGCCTCCGCAGTGGCCGTTGAGGCCAGCATGACCGGTGAATGCTTGCGCGAGAAGAAGCAGCGTTTTTCCGCGCAATCGCCCACAGCAAAGATGTCGGTGTGGCTGGTGCGCATGAATTCATCCACCTTGATGCCGCCGAACTCAGCGATCTGCAGCCCCATTTTCTCCGCCAGATCCATGATCGGCCGCGACCCGATGGCAAGCACCACCGCATCGGCGGGGATTTTCTCGCCATCCGCCAACTCCACATACTCAACCGCGTCACCGCCCCCCAAATTCATCACCTTGACGCCGGTGCGCAGCTGTACGCCATCCGCCTGCAGCACCTCTTCGGCCTTCTGACAGAACTCAATGTCAAAGGATTGCTGCAAAATATGGTCGGTCATCTCCGTCAGGGTCACCACCTTGCCGCCCATCTTGTTGATTTCGTCCGCAAGCTCGACGCCGATAAAGCCGCCCCCGATGATCACCACATTGTGAGCCGAGGCGATCTGCCTTTTCATCTCCACCAGATAGTCAAAATCCTTGTGAACCGCAAAGATCCCTTTCTTTTCAACGCGGAAGGGTTTGGGGATGATCGGTTTGCTGCCGGTGGCCAACACCAGTTTTTCAAATACGACCTCCTCCCCGGACTCCAGGCGTGCGATTTTTTGCTGTGGATCCACCTCGGTCACCAGGCCGATTTTAATCTCAACATTCTTGGCCTTCAGCGGAGCGTCGCCCATGAGGTTATCTTCAGGCGAGGCGAGTGTGCCGAACATATAGGGAATGCCGCAGGGTACCGCGACCTTGGGATCACGCCGGACCAGCATGATCTTTTTATCGGGATAGGTATTGCGGGTTGAGACCGCGGAAATGATTCCGGCAGGACCGCCGCCGATAATGAGAACATCAGTTGTTGACTTGACCATCTGCTTCTCCTTTTGAATTAAAATAGTGGCCTTCTACCGCGCATGATTTGAGCAGTACGGTCGGCCAATATCACCTGATATGTAAAGTCCCGTCAAACAAGCAAGGATCCAAAAACAACTTCTTTATGGCATGGCTGAACCCCCTTCACCTTGATATCCCCCCTTGCCGCGGCGCTGCGCCGTCTCTTCGATCACCCTTTCTTGCCGGGGAGCTTGCTGCGCAGAACCACCAGGGCGCCCTGCTCCACGCCGGCGTGAGCGGCGATGACAGGACATTTCGCCTTGAACAGGAAAAATATCGGTGCCAATTCTTCACTCAGAGTCTCAAAATTGCCCTGACCCTTGGCGAGGATCAGATCGGCGGCCTTGAATGTCCGAACAAAGCCGGTGCTGCAATCGGCCAGGATGGTACCCGGCGCGTCCGAGCCATTATCGATCACTGCAACCATAGCATCCAGACCAGCGCAGCGGGCATCCTCCCGGGTGGCATCGTTGAGGATGGGCCGGCCGCGGACCGCCAGGGTCACGCGTTCGAGCGGCAGCCGTTCGATCAACAGCCGGTCAAAAAAGATCTCGCCCGCATTATCCGTGATGTAGAGAATCCGCTTTGCCTGCGGGATTTCACTGCGTAAAAGTTCCCAATCGCCGTTCAGGGGTTGAGTGAGCGCCTCCTCCATGCTCCTTTCGGCCTCGGCTTCGGAGAGCGCACCATTTATGCCCAGATCGATGATATTGCCGGCGATAGCAATGCGTGCAGCCAGAAAGAGGGGGTCGGAGGAGCGGTCGATCATCTGCCGCAGCCACGGCAGCATCTCCGCAGCAAGGTGGTTGAAGCGCTCTTTGGCCTCCCAATAGGGATCGTCCACTCCCGTGATGCGGTGCAGCTCCCGATGAATGATCTGGCCGACAAAAGGCGGAGGAAGGGTCATATCCATACGCGCCAGAAGCGCAAGGATATGGCGCAGAAGCTGCTCATGGAGAGCAGGGTCCACGCTGACAAAGCGTGCCGATTCCAGGGCCTGGCGAACAATACAGGGGATGCAATCGAGTGTGGTCTGCATGGCGGCCGTCAGCTCATTATCATAGCCGCCGCATCCAGCGGGATGGTCAAATAACGCAATGAAATATTGCTAATAGTCTTCCTCAGCGTTCGCGAAATAGTACACTCCGTCCGTTCCATACGCCTTCACAGTTCTAAAAACTTCGGCCACCCTTGCCCCCACCGCCCCGGCGTCTTCTCTGACAATTGCCCATCTGCAGTGGCCGGTTCTGCAACGGCTGAGGTCTGGACGAGGATGCGGTTGGAACCGGTTTGCTATAACTATCCACAAAAATATCGGCAACCTTCAGGAACAAGTCACAGAGGTTAAGCAGCAACTGGCCCTTGGTCGGGGAGTGAACAGGGGCAGGCCGCTGATCACAGGCGCTCTCGATATCATAACCTGCCGTATCGATTTTTTGCAGCGTCCGGGATCGTACAACGATGGCGCCAGCCGGGCAGGCATCTAGGCAGCTGCCGCAATCGGTGCATCTGGCATCGTCGATCTGGGCTTTCCTGTCAACCAGGATAATCGCCTGACTCGGGCAGGCATCGAAGCATCTGCCACAACCCGTGCACTTTTCTTCTATGATCCTGTACATGGTAGAAATCTCACTTCCTGGCTGAACCGCATAAAACGATCAAGTTCGGTTCACTCCAGCATAACATTGGCAAATATCGTACCAGCACAGCGATTCCGGATCAACTTGCTTTAGATACTATTATTAATATAATTATATCAGGTCATATGGAAAGAAAAGTGATGTTTAAGTTGCAATAATGCTACTCTTGATTAACGAAGGTAGCATACATGCAGTCATAACGAAAAACTTCGATGTGCCGTCAGGGGATCAAACGGTGCTCCTCAGGAAATCGACGATCCGCCGTGCGGCCTGGCCGTCACCATACGGATTGACTGTTGCATGCGAACTGTCAATCCATGATCCGTTGGAGAGCACATCAGCCGCCTCGGCGACGATCTTTTCCCGCCGGGTCCCCACCAGCCGGGCGACGCCCGCCTCCACCCCCTCCGGCCGCTCGGTGGTATCGCGCATCACCAGCACCGGCACCCCGAAGGTCGGCGCCTCCTCCTGGATGCCGCCGGAATCCGTCAGGATCAGGGCGGAGTGCTTCATCAGCTGGACCAGGGTGAGGTAATCGAGCGGTTCGATGAGATGGACGTTGTCCAGGCCGGAGAGAATCTCTCCCACCGGCCGGCGCACATTGGGATTGAGGTGGACCGGATAGATAAAGCGGGTATCCGGAAAAGCGCCGGCCAGATCGCGGATAGCCTGGCAGAGTTCGCGGAAAGGAGCGCCGAAACTCTCCCGGCGATGGGCGGTGATGAGTACTTTGCGCCCCTGCCGAGGCAGCTTTTTGAGGAGGCTTTTCTCCCACTCCAGCTCCCGCTTCGAAATGGCCAGCAGCGCATCGACGATGGTATTGCCGGTGACGTGGATGGCGCTGTTGCTGAATCCTTCGGCGAGCAGGGCCCGACGCGCCCGCTCGGTGGGGGCAAAATAAGCGTCGGCAGCGGCATCGGCCAGGCGGCGGTTAATCTCCTCCGGGAAGGGCCGGCGCTTGTCGTTGGTGCGCAGGCCGGCCTCGACATGGCCGAAACGGACATTGTGGTAACAGGCGATGACCGCGGCGACAAAGACGGTGGTGGTGTCGCCCTGGGCGAGGACCCAGGCGGGTCGGGTCTCCTCGAGCACGCGGTCCAGCTCTTCAAAGAGGCGGGCGGTGAGGAGAGCCAGCCGCTGGTCCGGCTGCATCAGATTGAGATCGATGTCGGGATGGATACTGAAAAGCTCGAGCACCTGGTCGAGCATCTGCCGGTGCTGGCCGGTGACGCAGATC
>DAOOPF010000132.1:0-9312 GCA_035388125.1 bacterium
TCCATGCGCAGCAGGTAGAGTCCGCTCACCACCTCCTGGCCCGCATCGTTGCGGCCGTTCCAGATCCGGCGGTAGACGCCCGCCTCGAGCGGCTCATACACCAGGGTGCGCACCGGCTGGCCGAGGACGTTGTAGATGGCGATCCGCACCATCCCACTCCTCGGCACCGAGAAACGCACCTCGGTCTGGCTGTTGAAAGGATTCGGATAGTTCTGCGAGAGATCGTAGCTGTCCGGCAGTTCGCTGAAGCGCAGGGCCGAGACTTCCGGAGCGATCGCCTGCAGCCGGTTGCTGCCGGAATCACGCAGATCGAGGGACTCTAATTTCCAGTCGCAAAGCGATCCGGACATGGTACGCTCTTCCACGAGCAGGCGCACGATCGCACCCGATCCCGTCACCTCGGCCGGGCACTCCCGTCCGGCCAGGCGGGCCAGGCTCAGATCGATGCTCCCGCTCTCCTGATGGTGACCGGCGAAGAGGGCGGTGGTCGCATCCGCCTCATCCCAGAGAGAACCGGCGGTGATTGTGTGAACGCGCAGCTGCTCCGGATTGTAGTGCAGGCGGAGATGGGCCATGGCCAAACCGGAGAGATCCTCGCCCGCAAGCTCGCAGATAAAGAGGTTCTCCGCCTCGGGCGAGGGGGTGATCCGCCAGGCCAGAGTGGACGCCGTCTTGCCGAGAGCCGGCCGGGTTGCCGGTCGAGACTGGTACCAGTTCCACATCCGCGTGAAAACGAAAAGATCCTCAAAATTGACCACGCCGTCCCGGACGACGGTCAAAGCCGGCACGGTGCCGCTGGCCGGTCCGATATCGCCGGCGGCTGTGTTCACCGGCTGCCAGTAACCGGAGAGCAGGGTGAAATCGCGCAGGTCGATATCCATGTCGCTGTCAAAATCGCCGAGCAGTCCGACGGCGGCGGCAGCCTGAATCCGTGCGCCCTTGCTCGAGACCGGGATCTCACTGTTGTCCGGCTTGCGCAGCTGCACGGAGTTGAGATTCAGGTCGCTCGCGCAGTCGGCGGTGAGGACCTTGAAGCGCATGGTCAGGAGGGTGCCGCTGCCGCTGGCGCCGGTGGTGACGCCGATGCGGGTCATGCTCACATCGACCAGACCGGCGTTGTCGTCGGTGACCAGCAGCGTGGGATCGCCCGCTCCCCCCTGCTTCAAAAAGCCGCCGGCGCTCCAGCTTATGACATCAACCTTGGCGGCGTTATAGGCGATGACGAAATGGACCAGACCGAGATCGACCATACCCTGGAGCTCGACCGTCAAATCAAAGCTCTCGCCGTTGATGCCGATGATGGTCTCCGGGGAGATGGCGATACGGCTGGCGCCCACATAGTAGCGGCCGATATCATAGCCGCTCTTGCCGCTGCGCTCGGCCACGACGGCCACCTGGCGCCAGGTGTTGTCGGGCACCGGGTTGCTGGTGGTGTAGGTGATCACATACTGCGAAGTCAGCATGGTGCCGATGGCGTCGATAATGCCGCCAAAGTCGGCGGTAATGTTGAACCAGAGGCCGCTGGTCCGCTCCGCCAGGGCGTGGAATTGGGTTCGGTCCGGGCCGACCACATGGGTGACGATCCTGCGCCCCTGCATCAGGGAGATCATGGTCTCGGTCGTAAAGGTGGTGGTGCCTCCTCCTGTCTCCCCGGCCTGATGATAATCGGCATCGGTGATCAGCACCGCCATCTTTTGGCTGGTTTCGCGGAAGGAGAGTTTGCTCGCCCGCGCCAGACCTTCGAGTGAGTTCTCCTTGGTGTCCCCGCCGCCGGAGGCCCGCAGCCCGTCGATCCAGGCCTTGAACTCGGCTGCGTCGGCGGTGAAATCATGCACCTCTTCGACGACATCCCCGAAAGTGACCAGGCCGAGGCGGAAATCGATCCCCTTGGCCGCAAGAGCGTCGGCGAAGCTGAGGGCGCGCGCCTTCAATCCGGCGATCTCGTCGCCCATACTGCCGGTGACATCAAAGACGAAGACGATATCCGCCCGGGCGCCGGAGCCGCTGCTGATCAGTTCCACTTTGATCGGCGATTGCAGCAGTCCCTCCTCGCGCACCTTGAAATGGTCGGCGGTCAGATCGGTGAGAGCGGAACGGCTCTCCGGATCGACGACCGAGACGAAGCTCCTGACGACGGGAAAAGCCTCGGCATCGACGCTGTTGACCGTGACGTTCATACCGGCATAGAGGGCGTCGGTGCGGCGGCCGATGCTGAGAACCGTGCCGTTATCGCCGACCGCCCAGCCGGAGTAGGGAGTGACCATCCAGACGGCATTGAGCTGTGCGGTCACGCCGCTCTTCTCCAGGGTCCAGGTGGCCCCGCCGTCCCCTGTGCGGTAGACGCGTCCGCCCTCTCCGACAGCGACGACGTTGCGCCGGTCGGTGAAACAGAGATCGTTGAGGCCGAGGGTGCTGACCGCAAGCGCGCTCCAGGTGGCGCCGCCGTCGACCGTCCGCAGCACTTTGCCGTCGGCGGTAACCGCCCAGCCGCACATCGAGTCAACGAATTTCACACCGCGGATGGCGCTGGTGACGCCGCTGTTCTGGATGCTCCAGGTGGCGCCGCCGTCGAGGGTCTTCATGATCACGCCCGCATCGCCGACAACCCAGCCGGTCTCCTCATTGACGAAAGAGACGTCGTAAAAGGTCTTGTCCGCCGCGCTGTACTGGGCGGCCCATACCGAACCACCGTTGACCGTCTTTTCGATCAGCCCCTGGGCGCCGACATTCCAGCCGACCGTACTGCTGACCATGATATTGGCATGGAGGGTCATGGTGCCGTTCGTCGGCCAGGGCGTCCAGGCGGCGCCGCCGTTGGCGCTCTTCATGGCCAGGCCCGTGCCGGTGCTGCTCTGGCCCACCAGCCATCCCGTCGTCGGGTCGGTGAAGAAGAGATCGCGCACCACCGATTTGGCGGTGACAGCGCCGGCGCTCCAGCTCGCTCCGCCGTCAGTGCTGCGCACGACCACCCCGTTGTCACCGGCCGCAATCACGCGCAGGCTGTCGGCCATGACGGCATAGAGGTTGCCGGTCGTGCCCGCCGGTTCAGTTGACCAGCCCGCCTCCCCGCTCGAGAAGGGCCAGGTCCGGGCATAATCCTGGGCTTGGGGAGAGACGCTGGCGACCTGCCCGCTGCTGTTATAGGTGAATGCGGCGTAGTAATAGGTGGTCTCCGGGGTCAGACCCGTATCGACAAATGAACTGTCATTGCCGGTATAGGCGACATCCCCGTCATCGATGTGCGCCGGGAAGCCCCCCATTTTCCTCTTCACAGTGACGGCGTCGTATGCCTTGCCCGCCGGGAACTGCCATTGGCAGTAGATCCGGTTGTAGGCGATCGCCTGCGCCGTGAATTCATGGACATTGGGCAGTTCGCCTGCGATATAGTAGCGCCCTTTATCCCATCCTCCCTTGCTCCCGCGCGCGGCCGTGATGACGACATTGCGCCAGGTGTTGTCGCGGCCCGGATTGTGGGTGGTATAGGTCACCACATACTGGGAGGAGAGCACGATGCTCAGTTTGTCGATGATGCCGCGGAAATCGCCGTAGATATTGTACCACAGACCACCGGTCTCGGCGGCCATCTTGCGGTATTGGGGATAGTCCGGGCCGACCACGTTGCACATGATACGCTGGGATTTCAGCAGATCGATCATCGAATCGGTGGTATAGGTCGTGGTCCCGCCGCCGCTCTCGCCGGCCTGATGATAGCTGGCATCGGTGATGAGGATGAAAATGCGCTGGCTGACCGCCCGGAAGGTGAGAGTGGTAGCGCGCGCCAGCCCCTCGAGCGAATTTTCCGGGGTATCCCCGCCGCCCGAGGCGTAGAGGCCGTTGATCCACCCCTTGAAGGTGCTGATGTCGGCGGTGAAATCGTTGACCTTCTCGACCTCGTCCCCGTAGGTGACCAGGGCGAGACGGTAATCGATACCCTTGGCGGCGAGGGCGTCGGCAAAGGCCGAAGCCCTGTCCTTGACGCCGCTGATCGAGCCGCTCATGCTGCCGGTGGTGTCGAAAACAAATACAATGTCGGCTTTGGCGCCGGAGGTGATGCTCACCGATTCAACCTTGATCGGCGATTCCGGGGTGCCATCCTCGCGCACCCCGAAATTTTCGGCGGTGAGCTCGGCGATCGGTTCGTAGGTGACCGAATCGACGACACTGACGAAGGATTTGACGCTCGGGAAGGCGCTGGCGTCGATGCTGCTGATCTTGACCGAGTAGCCAAAGAGGTTAAAACCCTCTTCGGTTCTGGCGGAGGCCTGGGCGGAGGGCATCGGCGGGGAGTAGCGCCCCGCGCCGTTATAGGCGAAGGCGCCGTAAAAATAGGTCGTATTGGCGGCCAGAAGGGTGTCGGTGCAGAAGCTCCTGGTGCCGTTGTAGACAACGACGCCGTCGCTCGCGCTGGCGGGATAGCCGCTGGCGTTGCGCACGATGACGGTGCCGGCATAATCATCGCCGGGATTATTCCAGGCGAGATTGATGGTATTGGGACCGGTCGCCGCGGCGGTCATCCCCGTGATAATGCCGGTATAAGTGGTGCCCCTCTGCAGCTTGAGGATGGTGCCGCCGGCGCCGGCAGCCCAGCCGCAGGCCGGATGGACCAGAAAGAGGTCATTGAGGTGATTGACGGTGGTGCTGTTCTCCTCTTTCCAGGAGTCACCGCCGTCATAGGTCTTGAAGATCCGGCCGTTGTCGCCCGCGATGTAGCCGTGGTAGCCGGAGGAGAAATGGATGGCGCGCAGCGCCTGGCTGCTCACCTGGTTCGCGCTCCAGGTGGCGCCGCCGTTGGTGCTCATCAGCACCTTGCCGTCCTCGCAAACGGCCCAGCCGAAATTTTCGTCGGCGAACCAGATGTCGTTGATGCGGGCGCTCACTCCGCTGGTCATCAACTGCCAGTTGGCGCCGCCGTCAGCGGTGCGCAGGATGACCCCGTTTTCGCCCGCCGCAACTCCCTTGTCGCCATCGAGGAAATAGATGGCGTGCAGGCCGGCGGCGAGGCCGGTGAACTGCTGCGACCAGGTCGCACCGCCGTCACCGGTGGTCTCGATCTTGCCCTCATGGCCGCTGATCCAACCGGTCGTGCCGTTGACCATGTGCAGGCTGTACAGCCGGGCCGAGCTGCTGCTCAGGATCCGCGACCAGGAGAGGCCGCCGTCCACGCTCTTGAGGATGACCGAATTCTGTTTGCTGTCGTTGCCGACCGCCCACCCGGTCGTCGCATTGAGAAAGAAGAGATCGCGCAGAGTGAACTGCGCGGCCACATTGCGGGCGGTCCAGGTCGCCCCCCCGTTGGCGGTGTGAAGCAGCGTGCCCGCGCTTCCGCCCGCCCAGGCCCGCAGAGTGTCGACCGCCCAGACCGTGAAAAGATCCTCGGTGGACGGAACGCTCTGCCTGTTCCAGGAGACATCGGTGATCACTGCGGGAAGGACAGTGATATAGTTCTCTTTTTTGACCATGTATTCCCGGCTGCCGTCGGAGACCCGGAGGGTGACCGTGTAAAGACCCGGTTTGGTGTAGGTGTGCTGCGGATTCTGCGTGTAAGAGTCGATGAAGAGGTCGTTATCAAAATCCCAGCTCCAGGAGAGGATTCCCCCGCTGCCGATGATCGTATGGCCGGCCGGGGTCTTGGCGCCGGCTGCGGCCAGAGCCGTCGCAGGCGCGCCCGCCAGGATCTGGTTGCGCACGGTGACCGCCCCGGTGGCGCCGTCGATATCGCATACATACCAGAAGAGGCCGGCACCGCTGGTGGGAATGGCAACCGACTGCAGCAGCCCGTCCGAAGTGTAGATCTGCACCTGTGCTTTGGCGCTGCTGATGGCGGGGATGGTCGAATAGTTCTCGACGTAGCAGCGATAGGTGCCCGGCTGCAACTCCCCGATGGTGATGGTCTCCGGCCCGTAGCCCTCCTGATGATCGACATCGAGAAAGACATAGGGCACGGAGGCGAGATGGCCCTTGTTTTCCCAATAGATTTCATGGCTCATGCCGCCGATGACCGGCGTATGCAAATGCAGATCGAGGTCCTTGGGCTGGCCGCCCCAATTGAGGATCAGCCGCATCTCGCCCGGTTTGATGACCGGCGTCAGCGAGATCTCGATATACTTGTCCTCGCCCTCGGCGAAGGCGAGAATGGATTCCGTGCCCATATAACCCGTCGCCGTCACCGCGAGGGTGTAGCTGCCGATGCTGGAGAGGTCGTTGAACTGCACCAGGAGCGGGGCCTTGCCCGAGAAGGGTTCGGCCGAGAAATTGGCAGCAATGACGCTGGTCGGGATATCCTCGATGGTGTAGTGTCCCGCGGAATCGGTCTCCGCGCTCCGGCCCGCGATCCAGACCACCGCTCCGGGGATTCCCGATTTGGTGATCGCATCGGTGACGCGCCCGGTCAAGGTGGCATATTTGCCGGCATCGGCCGATTTGCCCACGGTCATGGTCAGTCGGCTGGTCTGATAGCCGTCCGCGCTCGCGACGATCACAGAGGAACAGCCGGTGGCGGCAGCAGTGCCCATCGAAACCGAAAATTCAACCTCGCGCGTGCCCCTGCTGATGGTAACCGCCTTGGGCACCTGCAGGCAGGAGGTTTCGGAGGAGCTCAGGGTGATGACCACATCGCTGATGGCGGCGGCAGGCAGGGCTACTTTGGCGATGACGCTCTGGCCGAGGGGAACGATCAGCTTTTCCGCGCTCAGGACGAGCTGGGTGTTATCCCCCGAGCCGATCTCGACGACCGCGCCATAGTCGGGAAAATCGGTCCTGTAATAAAAGGTGATAAAGGAGCCCTTGAGAGCGGACCAGTCGCCCGCCCAGGAGGAAGGCGCCACCGCCCAATGATAGTCGCCGGTGCCCCAATCGCTGATCTGGAGGAAGCCGCCGTTCTCCCCGCCGGCGGGGCTCCAGCTCAGGGTTCCGTCGCCCGAAGCGCTCCACCCTTCGGTTCCCTCATCAAAAGTGGCCGCAAATCGCGAACCGATCCGGACGCTGTCGACAGCGCCGGTGTCGCGCGAATCGCTCATCTCCGTCCGGATGCGAAAGGTCTGCACATTGGCCAGGATGGCGTTGAGCTCCTCCTCCCCGACATCAAACCGGCTGGTGTCAAGCTGGATAGTGACGCGCTGCCAGTCGTTGGCCACAGGCGGCGGATCGAAGGGGGCTGAAGCCACCCCCGCTGACGCGTTCATCCTGAGGATTTGCGCTTGCAGCGGCATGCTCATGCAGAGAAAAACGATGAGAGCTGAAAGCCCGATGACCCGAACCACACGATTGTTTTTCATATTCAACTCTTCAGTTAATGCGACCGTTACATTTCATCTATCACCGGGGAGGGCCCGTCAAGCCGGGCCGCCCCGAAGGTCCTGGCGGTTGCCCGCCATCACTGGATGGTGATGCGGCTGCCGAGCGCCACGGCCGGCATCTGCACAGCATGCTGATCATAGAGGCCGAGATCCATACCGCTGAGGCTGAGGTCGATCTCGGCAACCGAACTCCCCACCGCCTGGAAAACAATGCGGGCGATCTTGCCCTCTCCACTCACCGATTTGCCCGCGGGAAAAACGCCGAGCAGCAGCTTTACTTCTCCCGCCACATTATCCCGGCTGAACTGCAGCTGGGTGACCGCCCCCCCGTTCTTCTTGAGAAAATCATCCTCACGGCCGAGTTCGACGACCTGCAGCCTCGCGGGATCAAAGAGCAGCTTGGTGCCAATGGTGCAGAGGCTGTCCACATGATGAGCCCTGACGAAGACGGTGAAGGTGCTGTTTTTGGCCAGGGTGGTATCGATCGGGGTGAGGGTGAGGGCCGGGACCTGGAACTCAAGTTTCATCCGGAGGGTCACCTTCTGGTTTTCCTTCAAATCGAGGCTGTCGCTGCCGGCGAGGACAAGCAGGGTATCCTGATAGGCGGAGACCTCAAAAAGACGATTCTTGCCGGGCGGGACTTTGAGATCGGTTCTGAACTGACCTTCGGCGGTGACTGCAGTATCCACGGTAACCGCTTTCATCCCCGCCCCGGTGACGGTGATGACCAGCCGGCTGATGCCGGTTTCGAGCAGGGTCGCCTTGCTGAGCGTAAAAGATGCCGTGGCTCCGGCCGCCCCGGGAGGCTCCGGCGCCGTCGACAAAGGTTTTTCGCACGCGCCGGTCAGAGCCAGCAGCAGGCCGACGGCCAGGACAGGGACCACTCTTTTGGCTGCAAACATTCTTTGACTCCTATGGATAAAATGCTTCATACTCTGCGCTGCCTTGTCTGTGCGGTGAGCCCGATTCCGCTCCCGAAAAGCGGGAGAATCAGCCGGACCCGCCTCCTTGCGGTTCACCAGCCGACGACCAGCCCGACCGAGGCTTTCTTATCCGAACTCTCTTCGTCTCCGCTGCTGAGAAAATAATAAAGGCCGCCGCCCGCCGCCGCAGCCGCGATCCAGAAAACAGGCCTGGAGAAAACCGACTTGATCGACTTGTTCTGCTCTGACGGACCGGCCGGGGCCTCTGCGCTCTCGGTTGTCCGGGCAGGCGTCTGGGCCGGCTTTTTCCCCTGCAGACGCGCCAGCTCAGCATCGGTGATCAGACGGATCGGAATCATATCGGTTTGACTCTCGTTGCCAAAATCATCCACTGCGGCGATCCTGTAGGCCAGCTGTCCTCCCGCCGTCAACTGCACCGGCAGGGTCACCCGATAGGAGGCACCCGATTCAACCGTCTGGACCTCGTCGGCATGGACATAGCCGACCACCCCCGCGGCGGTGCGGATGCGGTAATAGGGCGCCCGGACCAGGGTGACCTCCAAAAGTTCACCGGCGGCGAGCCGGGCCAGGCTCTTGCCCGAGCCCCCGGGCAGGGAATTGACCACGACGCCCTCCGCACCGGTCTGCACCACGACGGGCACGCTGCTCTCGCTTTTGACCTGGTTCATCTGATGCTGAACCTCCTGCCCCTCATGCTGGATCGTGATGCGCACGCTTTTGACGCCCCCGTTGTCGCTCACATTGGCGATGATCGGCAGCACCTTGCCCACCCGCCCCAACCGCACCGGCTGATGGGCGATCCTGGGCGGGATGGTATCAAATACCTGGGCGGCTGCGAGCAGCGGCAGAATCAGCAACGCAAATACCAGGCGCCGCATTGTTTCAGGATTTGGCATCTGTTTCATGGTATGACATTCTCCCTGGGTTGGGCGGATTCAGATTACCCTAAACTTCTTTTTAATTTATTTATTATCAAAGAGATGCAAATTTAACCCGTAGTAACCGGTTTACAGTAGGCAAAATCCAGTCCACAATCACCCAATAACCGCCGCCCGACAGGAAATATTGGTCAT
>DAOOPF010000133.1:0-9130 GCA_035388125.1 bacterium
GCAGTTCGAATCCGGCAAGGTGGTCGATTTTATCCGCGGCCTCGATCCCACCCGGCTGGTGAACCAGGCCAGCGGCTGGACGGACCGGGGAGGCGGCGATGTGGTCGACTGGCACCGCTATCCGGGGCCGGCATCGCCCGCGCCCGAAGCCCTGCGCGCCGCGGTCCTGGGCGAATTCGGCGGCCTCGGGCTCAAGATCACCGGCCATATGTGGACCGAGGAGAACTGGGGATATCAAAAGATGGATGATATGGCCGGACTGCAGAAACGCTATGAGCAGCTCTGGATGCAGGTCTGGGAGCTGCAGGAGAAGAACGGCCTCAGCGCCGCCGTCTACACCCAGACCACCGATGTCGAGACCGAGGCTAACGGCCTCATGACCTATGACCGGGAGATCATCAAGCAGGATATCGCGCGGGCGCCGCTGCTCCACAGCGGCCGTCTGCCCATGCTGCCGCTTGCCCGATGATTCCCCTCATTCCGTGGGAGGATGTGAACCTATGAAGTATTCGGGGTTTGTCCTGTCGGTCCTGCTGTTTTTGGCGGGGACCGCGTTTGCGGGGGTGCTGGCGCTGGATTCTCCCGATAAAAACATCACCATCAGCGTCGACATCGCCGAAAACATCCGCTATGCGGTGGCCTGGCGTGGCCAGGAGGTGATCCGTCCCTCCGAAATTTCGCTGCTCCTCGACCGGGAACGCCACCTTGGCGACCAGCCGCGCCTGCAAAAGAGCCGGCGCGCTGCCGTCGATCGCATGCTTGAACCGGTTGTCCGTCAAAAGAGCGCCCGCATCCGCGACCATTATAACGAAATGGTGCTTGACTTCAAGGGCGGCTACAGCCTCATCTTCCGCGCCTACGACAACGGCGTGGCCTGGCGCTGGGTGACCCGTTTGCCCGGAAGGGTTAAGGTGCTCTATGAGCAGGCCGTCTTTGATTTCGCCGCAGACCACACCCTCTATTTCGGTGAGGAGCCCAGTTTTTACAGCCATCAGGAGCGCCATTATCTCCCGGTCCGTCTCAAGGAGGTTACCAGCGCCCGTCAGGCGGTCGCCCCGGTGCTGATCGATGGCGGCGAGGGCCCCAGGGTGCTGATCAGCGAGGCGGATCTCTGCGATTATCCGGGGCTCTGGTTCACCGGCAGCGACCAGCGGCCGACCGCCCTGGTCGGCCGTTTTCCCCATCTCTGCCTGACCGACACGGTCACCTCGGACCGCGATGTCAAGCCCCTCACCCGTGCCCCCTGGATCGCCGAGACCGCCGGCACGCGCAGCTATCCCTGGCGCCTGCTGGTCATCGCCGGGCGCGATGCCGATATCGTCAGCAACAGTCTGGTCTATCAGCTCTCGCAGCCGGAAAAGATCGCCGATCCTTCCTGGATCAAGCCCGGCAAGGTGGCCTGGGACTGGTGGAACGCTCTCAACATTTACGGCGTCGATTTCAAGGCCGGCCTCAACACCGCCACCTACAAGCACTATATCGATTTCGCCGCTGAGTATGGCATCGAATATGTCATTCTCGATGAGGGGTGGTATCAGCTCGGTGATGTGCTCTCCGTCCATCCCGAGATCAATATGGATGAGCTGCTGGCCCACGCCCGCGAACGCAATGTGGGCATCATCCTCTGGGTCACCTGGAAAAGCCTGCTTGACAAGCTGGAGCCGGCCCTGGACCGCTTTGCCCAATGGGGCGTCAAGGGCATCAAGGTCGATTTCATGCAGCGGGATGACCAGTGGATGGTCAACTATTACTGGCGCATCGCCGAAGAGGCGGCCCGCCGCCACCTGCTGGTCGATTTTCACGGCGCCTACAAGCCGGCGGGGCTGGAACGCGCCTGGCCCAATGTGCTCACCCGCGAGGGGGTTAAGGGTCTGGAGAATGTGAAATGGAGCAGGGAGGTGACCCCTGAGCACGATGTCACCCTGGCCTTCACTCGCATGGCAGTCGGACCTATGGATTACACCCCCGGGGCCATGGTCAACGCCACGCCGGATCAGTTCCAGCCTGTTTTCGAAATGCCGATGAGCATGTCGACCCGCTGCCATCAGATGGCGATGTACGTCGTCTATGAAAGCCCGCTGCAGATGCTCGCCGACTCGCCGAGCCGCTACCGCCGGGAGGAGGAGTGCAGCCGCTTCATCGCCGGTGTCCCTGCGGTTTGGGATGAGAGCGTCGTGCTCGACGCCCGCATCGCGGACTATGTCCTGATCGCCCGGCGCAGCGCAGGGGTCTGGTACGCGGGTGCGATGACCGATGGTTCGGGACGCGAGCTCAGTCTCGATCTCTCCTTCCTGCCGCAGGGCCGCTACACCATGACCCTTTTCAGCGATGGACCCAATGCCGGGCGCGCCGCCATGGACTATGGCCGCACTACGCGGGTGGTCACGGCCGGAGAACGCATCCCGCTCACGCTCGCGCCCGGAGGGGGGGCGGTGGCGCGTTTTGAGCCGGCCGGGGAGTAACGCAAATCACCGCGCCGCCGCTGCGGCTGCAATTATTACTGTTTTTATTCAGCTATTTTTTGTAATTTATGGGTCAATACTACTTCCTAACAGACGAGTGCACGCATGAAAAAAATGATCCGGATTCTCCTCCTGTTTTCCCTGGCTTTTCTTTTCCTTCTTTGTGCCAAAAAAGAGATACCCTATGTCGTCAAGGTGGCCAAGCAGACCATCCCCTCCGTTGTCTTTGAGAATAAATTCCGCAGCAGCCCGGAATACCGCAGCGATATCGTCTACACTGTTGATGTTCTCAAGGAGTTCATTGACGACAACTATGTAGACAACCTTCTCTTCGAGGCGGAGGGCTATGCGCGCGGACTCGAACGGGACAGCGTGGTGGCGGTCCGTCTCTTCACCGAAAAAGGGCGCATTCTCACCCGTCCCAAAGGTCCGCTCTATGCCAAAATTGTTCCTGCGGAGATCACGGTGACGGATGAGGAGGTGCGGGCTGATTATGAATCTTCCCGGTTTGAATACAAGATCGCCAATATCTATTTTAAGAACCGGGCCCGAGCGGACAGTGTTTACACCCTTTTGCAGAAGGGGAGCGATTTTGCCGAGCTGGCGAAAAGGTACTCCCAGGATCCCCGCACGCGGGATGCCGGCGGCGAAGTGCCCAAATACCTCCGCTGGGGCACCATGGGCTATGCTGTCGATGAGGCCCTGCGCACTATGGAACCGGGCGCGATCACCTCTCCGCTGGTTACCCTCTTCGGTATCCACATCGTCAAGGTCATAGACAAGCGCCCCTATGCAGCCCCGCCGTTCGAGGACATCCAGCCCCGCCTCCGTAATCAGATCAAGGCCAAGCGGCTCAACCAGCTCACTGAAGCCTATTCGATGGGCCTCTATGACAAGTACAATTTCAGGATTGCCGCCGGATTGCTCCCGGAGATCCTCTCTTTCTACCGCACAGAGAAGATGGTGGGCCGTCTGGATCTCGCCGCCATGCCCGTAAAGCTGCAGAAGGCCAGGGTCGCGGAGTGGAAGGGGGGAAGCTGGGATGTGCGCAAGCTGGCTTTTCAGCTCGCAACAGCCCCTTCGAGGCTGCTTTTCCCGTGGAACTCGGTGGATGATGTCGATGATTTTATCCGCAAATCGGCGATCGCTGAACTGATGCTCGCCGAGGCTGAGGCGCTTGGTCTCGATGAGAGCGAACAGTTCAAGGCAGAGTACAATGCCCTGCGCAATCAGATTGTCCGCACCCGCTGCCGCGAGATCCTCGCTCCGCAGTTCCGTACACTCACGCAGGAAGAGGTCCGCGCTTTTTATGAAGAGTCCAGGGATCAACTCGGCGAGATGACCTTTGCGGAGGCGCGCCCGACCCTGGAGCAGCAGCTGTTGATCAACAAGAACCGTGACCTGCGCAAGAGGGTGGCCAAGGAGCTGCGCGGCAAATATCCGATCCGGTACAATGAAGCGGAGCTGCGCCGCATCGCCCTCACGCTCGGTTCGGGTGGAGTAGCCTCAGCGAATCCGGAGGAAGAGGCTGCGGGTCAGGGTGACGAGGAGTGAGAGAGCGCAGCGGAGGTCATACAGCAGCCCGCTGGCGGGGCAGTCCGCGCTGCATGGGGAGAGCGGGGCAGGATTCCCTTGCTTGTTACTTTTTAATGGGTTATATTAGCCTGTGATTCTTGCTGGCATCGAGATTAAGGAACCGGTCGTCCTGGCGCCGCTGGCAGGCTGGACCGATACGGTCTTCCGGCGGCTGTGCAAAGAGTTCGGCGTCGGCCTCATCTTCACCGAGATGGCCAGCGCCGATGCCCTGGTGCGCAACAAGGCGCGCACGATGGATATCTGCCGCTTCACTGCAGAGGAGCGCCCCATCGGCATTCAGCTCTTCGGGGCTGAGGCCGGAACCCTCGGCCGGGCGGCGGAGATTGTCGCCGAACTGCAGCCCGATTTCATCGATATCAATTTTGGCTGCCCGGCCCGCAAAGTGGTCAAGCGGGGAGGCGGGTCGGCGCTGATGAAGGATCTCTCGCTCATTGAAGAGATCGGACGGGCGGTGGTCGGAGCCACGCCCATCCCGGTGACCGCCAAACTCCGCAGCGGCTGGAGCGACACGGTGGTGGTAACCGCCTGCCAGCAGCTCGAACAGGCGGGCGTCACCGCTGTCACCATTCATCCGCGCACCCAGAAGATGGGTTTCAAGGGCAAGGCCGACTGGCGGCTGATCGCCGAGGTCAAACGGGCACTCCGGATCCCGGTCATCGGCAACGGGGACATCACCTCGCCGGCGGACGCCCGGCGCATGTTCGAAGAGACCGGTTGTGATCTGGTGATGATCGGCCGCGCAGCTCAGGGTAATCCCTGGATATTCGCGAGAACGATCGCTCTGCTGCGCGACGGTGTCGAGCCCCCGCCGCCTTCAGCTGCCGAGCGGGTGGCCCTCTGCATCCGCCATCTCGATCTGCAGGCCCAATATTACGGAGACCATGTGGCGGTCTATACAATGCGCAAGCATATCGCCAGCTATCTGAGAGGAATTCCCCATGCTGCTGAATGCAGGGATCAACTCTTCCGTAAAAATGATATCGGCGAGGTCAGAGCGGATCTGATCGCTTTTGCTTCCGGCTTGAAGCCGGAGACGGTCTGCGCATAATAGAATTTTGAGGCAGGAGCACCGCATCCTGCCTTTTTTTCATTTTTCAGATAACGGCCGGAGGAGGGGCGCTGCCCTGTTCCTTCCGGCTTCAACCCCGTACTTGTTTCCGGAGGATGCATGTCGAAACGCAAAGCGATTATCATGGGTGCAGCCGGCAGGGATTTTCATAATTTCAATCTCTATTTCCGTCAGAACGGCGACTATGAAGTGGTGGCTTTTACCGCAACCCAGATTCCCAACATTGATGACCGTAAATATCCGGCTGAATTGGCTGGAGCACTCTATCCAAAGGGCATCCCCATCGAGCCCGAGGATAGCCTGCCCGAGCTTATTCGCCGTCACAACGTCGATGAGGTCTTTTTCGCCTACAGCGACGTGCCCCACGATTATCTGATGCACAGGGGATCGCTGGTCAACGCGCTCGGGGCCACTTTTTCCCTTCTCGGCCCCAGGTTTACGATGATCAAATCCAGTATTCCGGTGGTGGCGGTATGCGCTGTGCGCACGGGCTGCGGCAAGAGCCAGACTACACGCCGTGTCGCCGAGATCCTCATGGCCAAAGGCAAACGGGTGGTCGCCATCCGTCATCCGATGCCCTATGGTGATCTGGTCAAACAGCGGGTGCAGCGTTTTGCCACCCTTGATGATCTGAAAAAACATGAATGCACGATCGAGGAGATGGAGGAGTACGAGCCCCACATCTCGCGCGGTGTCGTCGTCTATGCCGGCGTCGATTACGGCGCCATTCTCGAGCAGGCCGAGCAGGAGGCCGATGTCATCCTCTGGGACGGCGGCAACAACGATACCCCGTTTTACGCGCCCGACCTTCATATCGTCGTGGTCGATCCCCTTCGCCCCGGTCATGAGATCGGCTATCATCCCGGTGAGACCAACCTGCGCATGGCCGATGTGGTCGTTATCAACAAGGAGGTTGAAGCCGACCTCGAGGCTCTGCACGTGGTCAAGGAGAATATCCGCCTCTATAACAGCCGGGCGATGGTCATCGACGCCGCCTCGCCGATCCGGATCGAAAATCCCGAACTGCTTGCGGGCAAGCGCGCCCTGGTGGTGGAGGATGGCCCGACCCTCACCCATGGCGAAATGACCTTCGGCGCCGGAATTGTCGCCGCCCAGCGCTACGGCGCAAGCCTGGTCGATCCGCGCCCCTTCCTCAAGGGCTCGCTGGTCGGGACCTTCGCCAAGTATACGGGCATCGGCACGCTGCTGCCGGCGATGGGCTACGGTGAGGAGCAGATGCGCGACCTCGAGGCCACGATCAATGCGACCGACTGCGATGTGGTGGTCATTGGCACTCCGATCGATCTGCGCCGGATCATCAATATCAAAAAGCCGACCGTCCGAGTTCATTACGATCTGCAGGAGATCGGCACGCCGACTCTGCAGGATGCTCTGGCCGGATTCTAGGCGTAGGCCTCCGGCATGACTACCGAGATCGAAAAGCCTGTCGCCGTCGTCGCGTTGGGTGGCAATGCCATCACCCGCGAGTTCGAGGAGGGCGACATCTATCAGCAGTTCGCCAACACCCGCCGCGCCTTGATGGGGGTGGCGGACCTGATCGAGCGGGGGTACCGCCTGGCCATCACCCATGGCAACGGCCCGCAGGTCGGCCATGGCCTCATTCGTGTCGAGCAGACCCGTCACCTGGTGCCGCCTCTGCCCCTTGGCATTCTTGTCGCCGACCTCGAAGGCGGCATGGGTTATATGATCGAGCAGTCGCTGATCAATAAACTGCTGCTGCGTGGCGTCAGCCGTGAGGTGGTCACACTCCTGGCGGAGGTGGTCGTCGACCGGAACGATCCCTCCATCCACAATCCGACCAAATTCGTCGGCCCCTTTTACCGCCAGGAGGAGGTCGCCGAACTGATCGAAAAGCGGGGCTATATCATTCGGGAAGATCCGGGCCGGGGTTATCGCCGGGTGGTGCCCTCACCGCGGCCGCTCCATGTCGTCCAGGCCCAGACTATCCGCAGGCTCGTCTACGATGGTACTGTCGTCATCACCGCAGGCGGGGGGGGAATTCCGGTCTATCTTGAGGAGGATGGCCGTCTCGAGGGGGTCGACGCCGTCATCGACAAGGATCTCGCTTCCATGGTGCTCGCGCGCGAGATCGGCGCTTCGGAGCTTTATATCCTCACCGCCGTCGACCGGGTGGCCCTGAACTACAATCAGCCCGGACAGCGTTTTCTCGACCGGCTGACCGCCGCCGAGGCGAAAAGATATCTGGCCGAGGGGCAGTTCCCCAAAGGCTCGATGGGGCCCAAGATCGAGGCGGCGGTGCAGTTCATCGAGGAGGGGGGCAAAAAGGCCGTCATCACCTCGGTCGAACGGATGTCCGAAGCCCTGGAGGGCAGGACCGGCACCGAAATCGTCGCATGAGCAAGAATGGCTTCCCGCGCCGGCACGACAGGAAGCAATAACCGGTGCAGGCACGAAAGAACTAATTGATTGTGTTGGTTATTATTAACTGTGCTGCTCAGCGTCTTGGCGCTGGAATATTTTCGTGACTTGACAGGGAACAGGCAAAAATGGCAGAAGAAATCGTCCGGAAAAAACGCGAACCAGAGATCACCATCAACACCGCCTGGTGCAAGGGATGCGTCATCTGTGTCGAGCTATGCCCCGAACAGGTTCTGGTGATGGAGAGAGGCAAGGCCCAGGTGGCCCACCTGGAGAAATGCACCGTCTGCGGACTGTGCGAGCTGCGCTGTCCCGATTTCGCGATCGTGGTTGTGGACAAAAACAAAAGCCCGAAAACAGGTGAATGAACGATGGCAGAAGAGAATAAAGTCAAGGTACTGACCGGCAATGAGGCCTGCGCCATGGGGGCTTTGGCGGCCGGAATGCGTTTTTACGCCGGCTACCCCATCACCCCCTCATCGGAGGTGGCCGAGGTGCTGGCTGAGGAACTGCCCCGGCTTGGCGGGGTCTTTATCCAGATGGAGGACGAGATCGCCTCGATGGGGGCCATCATCGGCGCTTCTCTGGCCGGAACCAAATCGATGACCGCCACCAGCGGCCCCGGCTTCTCGCTGATGCAGGAGAATATCGGCTTTGCCGCCATGGCGGAGGTGCCCTGCGTCGTCGTCAACGTCATGCGCGGCGGTCCGAGCACGGGACTGCCCACCCTGCCGGCTCAGGGTGATGTCATGCAGGCGCGTTGGGGTACCCATGGCGACCACTCCATCATCGTCCTCACCCCGTTCAGCGTCGCCGAGACCTTTGATTTGACCGTGCGCGCCTTCAACCTTGCGGAGCAGTACCGCACGCCGGTCATCCTGCTGCTTGACGAGATCATCGGCCATGTCAACGAGAGAGTCACGGTCGTCGATCCCGGCACGCTGGAAATTTTCAACCGTGTCGTCCCGACCGAACCGCCTGAGCAGTACAAGCCCTACCGCCATACCGAATCGGGCGTCCCCCCGATGATCGCCTATGGCGAGGGCTACCGCTTCCACGTCACGGGACTGGCTCACGACGAGACCGGTTTTCCGACCAACAGCTCGGTGGAGATCGGTCGGATGATGGAGCGGCACCAGCGCAAGATCGAGCAGGCGCGGGACCATATCGTCCAGGTGGATCCCTTTATGATGGAGGATGCCGAGATCGGTATCATCGCCTACGGTTCGAGTGCCCGTTCGGCGCGCCATGCTGTGCGGCTGGCGCGCGAGACCGGCAAGCGGGTCGGCCTGCTGCGCCTCAAGACTCTGTGGCCTTTTGCCGATGAGGAGATCCGTTCCTACATCGGCCGGGTCAAGAGCTGGATCGTGCCCGAGATGAACCTGGGGCAGATCGCCCATGAGGTTGAGTGGGCCCTGGCCGGCAGCGCGCCGGTGACGCGCCTGACCAAAGTCAACGGCGATCCGATCAGCCCGCCGGAAATCTACCAGATCATCCCCGGTTGAGTCGATAAAGAAGGAGAGAGGCACGATGTTCAATTACGAGAGTTATCTGCGGCTCGATAAATTCCCCCTCATCTGGTGTTCCGGGTGCGGGGACGGCA
>DAOOPF010000134.1:0-3660 GCA_035388125.1 bacterium
GCTTCGCCAGCGGCTACGCCTGGGGCAAGCACCTGCTCGCGCTCCATCAGGGCTATTATCCCCTGCACTTTCCGGTCATGCAAATCGGCCGCTTCCAGGGGGCGCTTCCCCTGGAGATCACCGTGCTCGGCAAGACGCGCCTCGACAAGTACGGCGATCAGTTCACCATCACCGAAAGTGAGGTCATACCAGGGGATGCAAAGCTGGCGCTGGCCTGGCACGGCAACCATATTCATGAACTGCTGCAGAACCGCCAGACCAATGCCACCATCATGGAGATCATGGATACCAGCCTCAGGCATGGCATCGTCACCCCATACACCTCCTTCATCGTGCTGCAGCCCGATCAGGAGCATGGCTATGACCCGCTCGATATCGCCCAGTCCGGTGCCGGCGACAATTCGGGACGCGGGGAATGGGACAACGAGGTGCCCTCATCGACCGGCGTTCTTGACCACAAAAAGGCAGACCCCACTGCGTTCTGTGAGCTGAGAGCCTGGCCCAATCCCTTCAACATCGCTGTGACCCTGGAGCTGCTGCTGCCGGAACTTATCAGTCGAGCGGATCTGACCCTGACTGTTTACAATATGCTGGGGCAGAAGATTCGGGAGTTCCGGATGGAGGAGCAGGGCGGCAGGAGCATGCTCTTCAGATGGGATGGCACCGACGAGAGGGGCCAGCCGGCCGGCAGCGGGCTTTATGTGGTGGTTCTGCGAGGCCCGGGAATTTACCGGACGGTCAAGCTGGTTTTGATGAAATAGCAGTGAATGAGTGCAGCGAAGCACGGAGCACAGGCCTGAGGAGGGGCCGGGGCGCATTCTGCGGCACCGAGCCGCTGCAGCGCACATTTCTTTTTGAAATCCGGGGGCTGATTACTATCTTTACAGTGATGCAAGGTTAACTTATTTTATTAATTATCAATAGAATACAATTTGAGAATCCTTTTACGCAAATCCCTTTTATTCGCGCTGGCGCTGACCCATCTCGCCGCCGCTGCCGGATATGCCGGAATCGAACACCACTGTCTCCGGCAGCATCATCCCCCGGCGGCGGAAACAGCCTGCGGCTGTGCTGAGCCAAAAGAGGCTGCGACCTCCTGCCTGGCGCCCATCTCAGCGGATCCGGAGTCATCCCCGATTCCGGCAGCCTCATCTGCGGATGCCGGCTCCTCCTGCTGCCCGGCGGAAACAGCGTCCGCATCCCCCGCTCCGGAAAACTCCGGCCCGGCGTTGGCCAATCCGGTTTGCTGCGAGCTGGTCAGCCTCTATCACCACGTCGAAGAGAGCGCACCCCCGGTCTTCACTGGACTCGTCCAGGCCCCGGCTGCGCCCATCGCCCTGCTCCACCCCGCCAGTTCGTCCTCCACGGGAAGCTTACGCTCTATCATGGTACCGCATGCGGCGGACCGCCTCAATCTCCCTCTGCTTATTTGATCCCTGGCATACCTCTCGTTTTTAATTCCGGGCGCTCAGAAAGAATGGAGCGCACCGATGAACCCTTGTGCCCATTTAGCACTCAAGAGGTACGCCATGAAAAAGATCTTCTTTCTGCTCTTCCTCTGGGCCGGCGCTGCGCCCGCCCTCTTCGCCCAGGCCAAAGACACCTGGACCTGCGGTACCGTCTACGGAATTGAATTCCACCACAACCATCAGGACACCATTGCCCTCATCCACGCCAATGTCATGTGGGCCGGCACCACCCTCGGCACCGTCTCCGATGATGTGGGCTTTTTCAAGCTCGACCTCTCGCCGGCCAGCAAAAAGCTCGTCGCCGGTTATGTCGGCTATGAAAGCGACACCCTCCAGGTGGAGCCGGGCATGCACGGCCTTGCCTTTTACCTGAAGCCGGACGACAGGCATGAGGAGATGATCATTGAGGGGAAAAAGCCCCACACCCTCCATCTCCACGAAGCCGAGGTGAACACCCAGAGCATCACCCGGCAGGGGCTGCGCACCCTCGCCTGCTGCAATCTCGCCGAGAGCTTTGAGAACAGCCTCTCGGTGGATGTCGAGCAGAGCGACGCCGTCAGCGGCGCCAAGCGTATCAAGATGCTCGGCCTCGCCGGCTTTTACACCCAGATCCTGGTCGAAAAAAATCCACTCATGCGCGGCCTGATCAGCCCCTTCGGGCTGGAGTACATCCCCGGCTTCTGGATCGACGCGATCGATATCTCCAAGGGCACCGCCTCGGTGGCGACCGGCTATGAATCGATCACCGGCCAGATCAACGTCGAGCTGACCAAGCCGGAACTGGGCAGGCCGCTCGCCCTCAACGCCTTTCAGAACAGCATGGGGCGCTCGGAGCTGACCCTCTCGGCGGCCCGCAAGGTGACCCCGAAACTCTCCACCATGCTTCTCTCCTACGGCAGCTACAACCGCCAGCGCTGGGATGAGGACAGCGACACCTTTCTGGACATGCCCCTGGTCTCCCACCTCAGCCTGCTGAACCGCTGGAAGTACAGCGGCGACGGACGCGACGGGCAGATCGGCTTCAAGATCCTGCGCGACACCCGCGACGGCGGCCAGACCGCTTTCGATTTCGGCCGCCCGCGCGCCGCCAACAGCGGCTACGGCTCGCGCAACCGCATCGGACGCTACGAGTTCTTCGCCAAGGCCGGCAGCGCCTTCAGCAACGGCCGCAGCCTAGGACTGATCCTCTCCGGCTTTCATCACAAACAGGACTCATTCTGGGGCGCGAAAAACTATGCCGGCGATGAGAACAGCCTCTACGCCAACCTGATCTTCGAGCAAAAGGGCGCGCGCCACCGTTTCTCCTCCGGCCTCTCCTACCTTCTCGATGAGCGCGACGAAATCTACCAGACGGTTCTTTTCCGGACCCGCGAGCGCGTGCCCGGCCTTTTCGCGGAGTACACATACAAGCCTCATGAGCGGCTGAGCGCAATGGCCGGATTCCGCTATGACCGCCACAACCTCTACGGGCCTTTTTACACCCCGCGCCTCCACCTCAAATATCAGGCCGACGCCCTCACTGCGCTGCGTCTCTCGGCGGGCAAGGGCTATCGTGTGCCCCACCTCTTCATGGACAACCCGGCGATGCTGGCCAGTTCGCGTGAGGTAATCTTTGCCGAGCCGCTGGCAGCCGAAGAGGCGTGGAACGCGGGGCTGCAGCTCACGCGCGATTTCTCACTCGGGGTTGATCGCCCCGGCACCCTCGCCTTCGATTTCTACCGCACCGAATTCCTGCAGCAGACCGTGGTCGATCTCGACCGCGATCCGCGCACGATCGTGCTCTACAACCTCGACGGCCGCTCCTTCGCCAACAGCGCCCAGCTCGAGGTGACCGCGACGGCGGTACGGGGCCTCGATCTGACCGCGGCCTGGCGTATCAATGACGTGCGCATGACCTATGCAGGCGAACTGAACGAGCTGCCGCTCAATCCCCGCCACAAGGGGGTGCTGGTGCTCTCCTGGACCCCGCCGGCCGGCAAGTGGCAGTTCGACGTCACCACCCAGTATAACGGCGCCACTCGGCTGCCGGAGACCGATCTCAATCCGGCCCCTTACCGGATGGGGAGCCGTTCGCCGGCCTATGCCCAGCTCTTCGCGCAGGTGACGCGTAAGATGGGCAAAATGGATCTCTATCTGGGCGGGGAGAACCTGACCGGCTTCCGGCAGGAGCGGCCGATCCTCGCCTGGGAGG
>DAOOPF010000134.1:3760-9092 GCA_035388125.1 bacterium
GAGCAGACCGAAAAGCCGGAGGCGGCGGCGCAGAACTGTGTCCCTTCAATGGGCGAGACCTTGCGGAATTCAGCCGCCGAGCTGTTGACGATGTAATCGACCGGCGAATCGGCACGGCGGATATGCTGATGGCTGTGGATGTGGCCGCAGATATAGATATCGACGTTATGCCTGCGCAGCAGGGGGTCGAGGCGCTGCTGCATGTCCAGCCTTTCGTTCTCGGTCTTGGTCGTCTGCGCGTAGACCGGATGGTGGCCCATCACCATCGTCCAGGTGGCGGTGTTGACCGTCAGGACCGAATCGATCCAGGCGAGCTGCCGCTGCAGATCCTGTTTCCCGGCATCGGGATACTCTTCGTGGTTATTGATGTATTTATCGATCAGGGTGGGGGTATCGATGAAGACCAGACGGAGGGTGGCGCCGCTGTCGTCGACCGCAATGACTTTTGTATAGTAGCGGCCTGCCATCGCCCAGCGGCGGCTCACCTTGCCGTAATCGAGTACGGCCTGGGTATTGCCTCGGTAATCATGATTGCCCAGGACTGGGTACCATTCGCACATCAGTTCGGGATGATCGTAGATCAGTTCAAAATTGGTCAACCAGAGGGGGTCCTGGACGCTGGCCACGCCGTTGAAATGGTGGGCATCGCCAAGCAGGGCCACGAACTCGATGTCGACCTTCTCACCCACCTCCCCCATCTTGGCAGCGACCGGTTTCTGATCATAATAGCCGTTGCGGCCCAGGTCGTTGGCGATCAGAAAATTGAAACGGTCGTCCGCCTCCTGGAACAGGTCGCGTTCCTGAGCGGCGGCAAGTGAAACGATAATCAGCAGCAGGGCGAGTACTAGTTTTTTCATTTCTCTCTCCGGTGTTGGGTGGCGATCTATCAATAATTAAATAAGCGTTTCTTACGTCCTGCCATTTTTCCCGATGACAATCTCCTCCAAAAGGCCGGTCGCCAGGCCGCAGCGAATGCCGGATCTAGCCGCAGTGCGGCCGGCCTTACATGAACCACCGCTTCTGGTTGTGCACCACATCCCCAAATGTGCGCATGAAGGCCAGATCCTCCTCGTTCAGGGGGCCCTGGCGCACCGCCGCGATATTCTCCCGCAGCTCCCTTTCGCTGCGCGGGGAGGTCAGGACACTGTGGATATGGGGGTTGGACAAGACAAATCGGTAGCACTCCCCCGCCGTCGGCACACGCGCGCCTTTGGGCAGTGTCCTGGGACGGCGCAGGAGGTAGCCCCAGCGGGTGGCGGTATAGCCGAGCACCCCGGGATTGTGCGCCGCGAGGTGAGGAAAGATATCCTGCTCGGCGCCGCGGTGGGCGGCGTTGTAGCGCAGCATGAGGGCGTCCATCTCGCCGCTTTCGGCCAGCTCGCCTAAAAAGTGACGGTGATGGCAGGAGAGGCCGATTGCGCGCACCTTGCCCTCCTCCCGCAAAAGCTGCAGCTCGTCACGAACCTTTTGGGGAAACTCGGCCGGCTTCGTCACCCCCAGGAAAAGAAAAATATCGATGTAATCCGTATTGAACTGGCGCAGGCGCTTTTCGAAAGTCTTGCGGATATCCTGGGCCCGCCAGATATAGTTGTAGGCGCCGGTGGCGAGGACGAACTGCTCGCGGCGCGCCGGCATGATCTCGCGCAGGGCCGCGCTCATCTGGGTGTCGATCCCGAAGGCGAAAAAGAGATTGATGCCCTCCTCCGCTGCGACGCGGACGGCCTTTGGGCCTGGGCGATAGGTGGCGGAAAGGCCGAGGGGAGAGACCTCGATGCCGGTGCGCCCGAAGGGACGACGGGGTAAGGATGCAGGCATAGTTATTCTCTTCTACAGGGAGAGGTTGTGGGGTTATCTGACCAGCACCATCTTGCCGGAGGAAATTCCCGTCTCGCTCACAAGACGATAGAGATAGACTCCCGCCGGCAGCGCACCGGCGTCAAACCGGATCTGATAGCTGCCCGATTCCTGCTCCTCATCCACGAGGAGCTCAATTACACGGCCGCGCAGGTCGTGGATGGTCAGTGTGACATGCCCCCTGCGCAGCAGATGGTAGTGAATAACAGTCGCCGCGTTGAAGGGATTGGGATAGTTTTGCGACAGCTCCGCGCGCACCGGTCCTTCTGAGGAGATGTGAATCCCGAGCGGGTCCACGCCGAAGGTAGTCATGACCCCGGCATGGTCGGAAGGATAATTACCGCGGAAAGACTCTTTCATGACGACGGCGGAAGCCAGGGGCTTGATCTTTCTGCTTTTGTAAAAGACATAATCGATCCGGGCGTTGGGTGCTTCGCAAGGACTCGTGTATCCCGGCAGGGAGCCGTTAACCTTCTTCCAGCTGTCTACGAGTGCAGCCGAGACAGCGGTGATGGATTCGGATTCGGGGACATTGTTCAAATCACCGGTCAGAACGACCGCTGCAGCCGGGAAAGCCGAATCGCGTTGGGCAACATAGGCGAGCATCTTTTGCACCTGGCTTAGGGTTGCGCCGGTCGGTTCTCCGTCGATATGGGTATTGAAGAAATTGACTCTACCCAGCGGAGTGACGATATGGTTCCAAACCACCTTGCGGGAAAAGGTCCCTTTGGGCAGATCCGCGAATCCCTGCTGTTCGACCGGATGTTTGGTGATGATGCCGATCATCTCCCGGAACTGGCCGTCCCAGGCCATATGCGTCCCCGAGTAATAAATCGAGTAGGGGATGCCGAAAAAGGCGGCGAGGGAGTCGGTGATAATGCGCCCCTGATTATCGCTGCCCCCGCTGCCGGGTGATTCGCAGATCTCCTGCAAGCCGATGATATCCGGATCGAGCTGCTTGAGGTTCTGGATGATGATCTTGAGACGGGTCTCCGGATAAGAGCCCGGTTTCATCCCCATGATATTGTAGGAGATGATCTTGAGTTCCTGCTGACCTAAAGCCGCAGAGGATATTGCCAACAGCATCAGGATGCGCTTTAGCATGGTTTTCCTCCCCGCTCGCACTTGTCACCGGTCTACTACCTTGCGGGATTTCTCACGGCGATTAACTGAAAATACCCATTCGCGAGGCAAAAATCAAGCAATTCCTGCAGCACTTTTAGCCGTGAAACGGCGGCGCCCTCCCGGATGGCCTTCTCCCCGGCGATAAATGACTTGTTCGCCAAGCGATAAAAAGTTATATTTGAGCATATTTGCGCCCGGCCGCTGAGGGCGGATAAAATCCGGCCTCAGCTCCGGGTCCATCAACCGTCCGTGGGCATCACCCGCAAACCTCGCAAAACGGAGCAGTGTATGAAAAAAGTGCTTCCTCTCATCATCCTGATGATCTTCTTCTCCATGCCCCTGGCTGCGCAGCATCTCGATGCCGCCGCCCTTGACGAACTGGCCAGGGCCTGCCCGCCGGATGCCCGGCTCAAAGCCGCCCAGAATGTCCTCGCGCAGGTGGACGGCAACAAGATCACCCAGAACTGGGAAAAAACCGCCGGCGTCGATCCCTATTTCTCCCTCCGCCTCAAGGAGCAAAAGATCACCAACCAGAGGGGCACCGGCCGCTGCTGGATGTTCTCCGCCCTGAATATAATCCGTCCGGTGATCGCGGAAAAGCTGGGCTGCAAAGAGATCGAGTTGTCGCAGAACTATCTCTATTTCTTTGAAAAGCTGGAGAAAGCGAACCTCTTTCTCAACGCCGTCATCGAGACCCGGGAGAAACCCCATACCGACCGCATGGTGGAAAGCCTGCTTAAAACCAACATTCAGGACGGCCAGAACTGGCTCGGCTTTTCCGGACTGGTTAAAAAGTACGGGGTCGTCCCGATCGGCGTCATGCCCGAGACCTTCAGCTCCTCCAATTCGGGGCATGTCAACCGGGTGCTCAGCGTACGGCTGAAGCAGGCGGCCGTTCGTATCCGCAGCGAAAAAAATCCCGCCCGGGTCGACGCGCTCAGGCAGCAGGCCCTCAAGGATGTCTATAAAATCCTTGCCATCAACTTTGGCATTCCGCCCAAAACCTTCACCTGGCGCTACGAGAACCGGGATAAAAATCTGGTTCAGCTCGAGACCCAGACCCCGCAGCAGTTCTTCAACGAGAATGTCGGCGACAAATTGGAGAGCTATTACGCCCTCTATTCGATCCCGACCCTCGAGTTCGGCAAAAAGTATGCGATCGAGCGCAACCGCATCGTCAGCAGCGGCGAGGATCTCTATTTCATCAACCTCCCCCTGGAGGCGATGAAAGAGGTGGCTAAGAACTCGTTACTCGACAGCAGCGCGGTCTGGTTCGGCTGCGATGTCGGCCAGCAGGCGAATTCGGAGATCGGCCTGCTGACCGCCGGGCTCTACGATTATCAATCCCTTTACGGCATCGATTTTGGCATGACCCGCCGGGAGCTCTTTGAGAGCTACAGCAGCGTGCCGAACCACAACATGGTCTTCACCGGCATCGACATCGTCGACGGCCGCATCACCAAGTGGCTGGTGGAGAACTCCTGGGGGGAAGCCCGCGGCAAGCAGGGCTATCTGCACATGACCGACGACTGGTTCGACCTCTATGTGCAGGAGATCGTCGTTGACAAAAAGTACATCCCTGCGGATGTGCTGAAGCTCTTCGACTCGAAGGCGACCCTGCTCCCGCCCTGGGATCCAATGACGGAAAGAGCCGGCTTGTAAAAACTATTTTTGGTTATACGGCCACAAAGAGATGGAGCTCTCCGGCGAAGGGACTCTGTGCCTCGCCGGCCAGAGGGGTGAACAAACCGCTCTGCCATGAGGTGGAGGCAGGGCAATTAATAGCGGCGCCGGCGCACGCACCGGCGGACCGCACGGGAGCCGCTGCATGAGAAAAGAGGGTTTTCTCAGCGAAGCCCAACTCAGGGCTGAGCTGAACCGCTGCGAATACTGCGAGGAGAAACCCTGCCGGGAGGCCTGTCCGGCCCACTGCTCGCCGGCCGATTTTATCATGGCGGCGCGCACCGGCGAGCCCGCCGATTACCGGCGCGCCGCAGCCCTGATCCTGGGGGCCAATCCCCTCGGCGGAGTCTGCGGCCTGGTCTGTCCGGACAGTTTTTGCATGGCGGCTTGCGTCCACGCCGGTTTTTCGACGCCGATCGAGATCCCGGCTGTGCAGGCGACCCTGATCCGCAAGGCGCAGGCATGCGGCCTCGCCCCCTTCACCAAGCCCGTACCCAACGGAAAACGCATCGCCGTCATCGGCGGAGGCCCGGCGGGGATCGGGGCAGCGGCTGTGCTGGCGCAGCTGGGCTATGCCGTCGATCTCTACGAACAGGGAAGAACGCCCGGCGGGATGGCCCGGCTGATTCCGGACTTTCGCCTCGACAAAAAGGTGCTGCTGGCGGATATC
>DAOOPF010000135.1:0-9084 GCA_035388125.1 bacterium
AGGAAGAGGGCATAGCGTACCTCCGAGCCGAGGACGCAGACCCGGCGCGCCTCCGTGACATCCTGATAATTGAAAAAGGCGCCCAGACGGGGTGTGAAGGCCATCACCCGCTCGTAATCGGGCAGGGTGCCGACCACGGTCGCCTCGACGCTCTCCTGGCCGAAATAGATCTGTTCCTTGACGGAGCGCTCCGGGACGGCCACCTTGACGAGAGGATTGATCGTCTGCAGGGCGACGGCATCCGCGAGCAGGAGCCCCTTCGAGAGATTGCTGCGGCCGGTGCCGCTCTCTTCATCCTCGATCGGGATATCATTGACGAGGATGTTGTTCATCCCCATCAGCTGGATCTGCTCGAGCGCCTCCTGTTTGGCCCCCTCGCCGATGGAGAGCATGGCGATGACCGCGGCTACGCCAAATATGATCCCCAGGGCGGTGAGAATGGAGCGCATCTTGTGGCTGCGGATGCCCTCAAGGCCGATCTCGACACTTTCACGAATATTCATGTGGACTCCCTTTGCTCAGCGCATGATCATGACGCTGCGGCTGGGGCCGGGCGTTCTGCGTTCCGGCCGCTTCTCCTTGACCGCGGCCGTGCTCTTCTCGCCCGCAGTGACGGGGAGAGTGGGATCGCGCAGAGCCACCAGATCGCCCTGTTTGAGTCCCTTTTCGATGACGATGAAATCGCTGTTCTTGGCGCCGATCTGCACCTCACGGCGCTTGAAGCCGCCCTTTTTGATATAGACGACGGTGGTGTCGTCTTTATGGACTACGCTCTCGAGGGGCACAAAGAGCTTGTCCTTGATCCGGTCGGTGATGATCTGACACTGGGCGGTCATGCCCGGGCGCAGGCGGCCGTCAGCCCCGTCGATGAGGATTTCGACATCAAAAGTCTTGATCTCCGAATCGCTCTCGCGCGAGGCGAGTGTGGCCACACGCAGCACCTTGCCGTAAAACTGCTGGCCGGGCAGAGCGTCGACCGAGAGGATCGCCTGCTGGTCGGGGTGCACCTGGCTGATAAATACTTCGTTGACCTTGGCCTTGACCATCATCGTGGCGAGATCGGGAATCTCCACCAGGGTTTGACCGCGAAAGGGGCTGTCGCCGACCTTGACCTTGGCGCGTCCGTTGGCGCCCCAGATCTCCTGCAGCACGACCATGCCATCGATGGGGGCGCGCAGGGTGAGATCGTTCAACTCCTGGGCCTTCTGTTCATAGCGCAGACGGGCCTGACGCACCTTGAGATTGGTCTTGGTCAGATCCGCCTTGTTGATGATCTCCTGCGATTCGATCTTGCGCTGGGCTTGTTCGAGCGAGAGAGTGGCCTTTTTAAGGCTGAGCTCCTGCTCGCGCTGTTTGGAGAGGGCCTCGTATTTCATCTGTTCGTAGCGGAGTTTGGCCTGCTCAAAGGAGTACTGTTCAGTCTCAAAGGCCGTATTGAGCTGGGCCATGGTCGAACGGTTCGAGGCCTGCAGGCTGGCAAGATCGGCCAGGGCCGATTCGTACTCGTTACGGCGGTCCTCCAACTCCTGACTGGCTTCGGCGGTATCGAACTGGACGAGGAAATCGCCCTTCTGCACCATGGTGCCATCTTCGGCCAGAGCAACGACGCGCAGGCTGCCCCGCACCTTGGCTGGGACCCCGACCGAGACCGATTTCACCGCGTAGAGTTCGCCGCTCTGGTTGATGTCAATGACAAAGTCGCCAAACCGCGCGGATGCGGTGGCCACATCCGGAACCGAGCCCAGGGTCTTTTTGTAGATCACAAAGACGAGGAGCAGGGCCGCCACGGCCAGCACCGGGATGCGCCATCTGCCCAGACGCGCCAGCAGGTTGGCATCGATCCAGCGCCACACTTTCTTTATCTCTTCAAGAAGTTTCTTCATCTGTTCGCCTTTTGTCATAAACCTGTCGCAAGTGGATCAACGATTTTCGGGGCGGACGGACGGAGTCCCATCGGGAGCGCCCTGCGTCCGCCTGAAGGGCCCGGGAGCCCGGTTGGTATCGGCGCCCGCCGGGCGCATCATTCTTTTTCGGGCGCGGCTGCTGTCCCGCGGCGCAAAGCCGGCAGGGAATCCCTGGCCGCCCGGCCGCATCCCCTGGCGCATCCGGCGCATGGCCGAACTGTCCCCTGGAACCCTGGCGGCAGGCGAACCCGGTCCGGGCTGCATGCCGCGCATGGCCTCCTCCAGCTGTTTCATCCGCGCGGGATCGATCTCCATCGGGCGTCCGTCCGCCGGCATGCCTGGAAAGCGTCCGCGCATACCTTCGAAATCTCCGGCCGCACCGGCGGGAGCTCGGGCGATGACCCGGCGGTTACGGTTGCCGTCATAATCATAGGCCAGTCCCCTTCTCTCCATCTCGGCAAAGGCTTCGGCGATCCGCTGCGAGCTCAGTGTGGTGGCGGCGGCGTAGCCGGTATAGCCCATGCGATGGAAACTGCTGTCCGGAGCGGTGCAGGAGAGCAGGTCACCGGCCTTCAAAGCGTCTGAAACCACCACGATGCGCTGGTCGCTGCGCAGACCGGTCTCGACGGTGAGGGGCCGGGGATAGCTCTTTTTGGGAAAGACCACCCTCTCCCCCTTGTGCTCAAAAACAGCCCCTGTCGGCGCAGTGAGGGCCTGCAGTGCCTTGTCCAGTTCGATCTGGACCTTGGCGGTCATGCCGGGTTTGAGAACCGAATCGGCCTGGCTCATGCGAACAACTACCTCGAAATCCCTGATCTCCGAATCGTAATCCTCTTTCTGCGCCAGTTTTGCGATCCGCACCACCCGGCCGTCAAAGGAACGGCCGGGATAGGCTTCAAGCCGGATGAGGGCGCTCTGGCCGCTGACCAGACGGGCGGCATCCATCTCGTTGACGCGCAGCTTGACCTGCATGGTGTCGAGGTTGGGGATGCTGATCACGGGCTGGCCGGGACGGGGTTTGTCGCCGACGGCGATCTTTTTGAGTTCTCCGCCGGATTCGATCTCTTTATAGACCACCAGGCCGCCGATGGGCGCGCGCAGGGTCAGGTTGCTGATCTTCTCCTCGAGCTCACGCACCTCGCCCCGGTTTTTCTCGATCTCCACCCGCAGGGTGCTCAGGGCCGAAAAATCGATAATCTCCTGCGATTCGAGATTGGTCCTGGCCTCGATGAGGGAAATCTGCGCCTTTTTCTCCTCCAGCTCGGCATCCATCCGTTTCACCGCAGCTTCGTATTTGAGCAGCTCACGCTGGAGGACAGCGATCTCTTCCGAATAGGTCGCAGCCGCAATATTGGCCTTGAGCTGGGAGATGCGGGCGGACTGCTGGGCGCGCAGGCCGTCGCGCTGGGCCAGCAGCGAGGTCAGGCTGTTCTGGGCCAGTTCGAGGCGATCCTCCAGCTCGGAGGTGTCGAACTGGACGAGAAAATCGCCCGCCTGCACCACCGTGCCCTCAGGGACCATGGCGATGATCTGCATGTCCATGCGCCATTCCATCGGGGGCGAAAGATCGACGGAGTGGACCGCTTCGATCTCGCCGGTTTCTACCGCATCGACGGTGAGATCGCTCAGGCGCAGATCGCTCCAGACGGGTTCACTCCTGGCCTTGCCATCGTCCTGCGAGCCGAAAAGCCAGATGAGCAGGAGCAGGGCGGCGAGGGCGGGCCAGAACCAGCGTTTTTGCATGATCGCTTTGAGCATGAATATACCTGTACGATGAGTGACGGGCAGCCTCAACCGGGCCGCCGCTTTGAGGAATGCAATGTCGCTGCGCGAGGATCAGCCTGCGCAGGGCCGCAGCGGGCGTTCGGGTTTTGCCGCCTGCAGCGGCCGGGCGACGGTAAATAGACGCATCAGTGGATGAAATGTTCCCGGGCAGGGAGCGCCCTCCCCTCTTCTGACGCCCCGGCGTCAGCGATAGAGCAGGTACTTCTGCCGCAGGAGTTCGAACTGCTGCAGCCCGCTCTGCCAGGAGGTGATGATCTCTTCGGCGCTGGCGCCGGCGCGGACCTGCTGCCGGACCCGGTCCGTCCCCATCGCCTTGTTGAACATGTCGAGCCGGGGGGTGTCATAGATATTTTGCTCCGGATAGAGCTTTTGCAGGGCGCAGAGGAGGTTGATCTGGGTCGCCACCGGCTGGAAGCGGCGGCGGTCGAGGATGTGGATCTGCACCCCCTGCAGCTTACGGCCCTTGAAGGTGCCATAGAAGGGGGTGTAATGAAGCGGACGGAAAAAGACTCCGGGCAGGTGCCGGGCGTTGAGTTCAGCTGCCAGCTCATCGGCATCGATCCAGGGGGTGCCGACATACTCAAAGGGCCCCGGCATGCCCACCCCGACATCGACCTGATGGAGCTCGCCGATCGCGCCGGTCGCGGCGCAGTGGCGGACCGACTGGGCCTGCGGGATATGGGGTGAGGTCGGCACCCACATCAGCCCGGTCTCCTCGAAAGCCATTTCCCGCCGCCAGCCTTCCATGGGCACCACGCTCAAATCGCAGCCGATGCCGAACTCTTCATTGATCAGCCGCGCCAGCTCCCCCGCCGTCAGGCCGTAGACGTAGGGAATGGGATAGCGGCCGATGCCGCTGCTGAAGCGGGGATCGAGAACCGGCCCCTCGACCAGCTCGCCGCCGAGGGGATCGGGGCGATCGAGCACGACAAAGGGGATATTGTTTTCCCTGGCCGCCTCCATGCCATAGGCCATGGTGTAGACATAGGTATAGGGGCGTGAGCCGATGTCCTGGATGTCGTAAAGGAGCAGCTCAACCCCCTGCAGCATCTCCGCCGTGGGTTTGTGCGTGCGGCCATAGAGGCTGAAGACCCTGATCCCGCTCCGGGCATCCACATAACCCTCCACCGCGACGCCGGCCTCGGCATCCCCGCGCACGCCATGCTCGGGGCCGAAGAGGGCGACCAGTTGAACGCCGGGGATCCGCCGCAGGGCGTCGATGGACGACTCGTGGCTGGAGGTCAAACCGGTGGCATTGGTGATCAGGCCGAGCCGTTTGCCCTGTATGAGTGCAGGGGGATCGCTCACCAGCACGTCCACTCCCAGCTTCACCTGTGCGGGCGCCGGCGTCCCGGCTCCGCAAGCGGCGGTCAAAAAAAGCAGTGTGCAGCAGCCAAAGATCAGCTCTTTCATGATTTCCTCACTTTTTTTTGCCGAATCCCCGTTCGAGTGGGATAAAATAGGCGGCGATGAAAGAGGGGATGGTCGCCAGAACCACCCAGATGAAGAAATGGCGGTAGCCGATGATCTCCTGCAGCCAGCCGCTGAACATGCCCGGCACCATCATCCCCAGCGCCATCAGCCCGGTGCAGATGGCATAATGCGCGGTCTTGTGCTCGCCCTCACCGGCGACATAGATCATGTAGAGCATATAACCGGTGAAACCAAAGCCGTAACCGAACTGCTCGAGGGCGACGAAGAAACTCACCACCCAGAGATTATCCGGCTGAGACTGGGAGAGATAGATGAAGGCCAGATCGGGCAGATGGATGATGAAGAGCATGGGGAAAAGCCAGAATTTGAGCCCGCGCCGCGGCACGACAAAACCTCCAAGCAAGCCACCGATGGTCAGGGCGATGATGCCGATGGTGCCATAGACCAGTCCCACTTCGCCGGTGGTCATACCCAGGCCGCCGAGTTCCCGGCTGTCGAGCATGAAGGGATGGATGAGCTTGACCAGCTGCGCCTCACCGAAACGGTAAAGAAGCAGAAAGGCGAGGATGGCGCCGATGTGCTTGCGCTTGAAAAAGCTGATGAACGTGTTGAGAAACTCCCTGAGAAAGTTGCGCGACTGCACACCGGTATCGCTGGCCGGCCTGGGCAGGGCGAAACCGTGATAGAAGAAAAAAATCAGAAAGAGGACACCCAGGACGATAAAAGTGATGGACCAGGAAAGACGGATGTTGCCGGCGCGGGCTATTAAAGTGCCCGAGGCTTCAGTCTGCAGCTTGGGATCGAGCTGGATGAGGGCGACGGCCGCCTTGTTCCAGTTGGAGCCGGTGAAAACCAGACGGCTCCCCTCGACGAGATGGATCGACTTGTCGCCCGCATCGCGGCCAAAATTGATGACCACCTCCTTGCCGTCTTCCGGCGGCTGAGAGAGGCGGAAATAGACAACGCCGACATTGCCCGCGCGGGCCTCACCCGGCGCGGTCACCTGGCGCTCCTCGCCGAAATGGCGCCGCAAATACTCCTCGAACGGCTGCGCGACGAGCCGGGACCACCACGAAGGCCCGCCTTCCTCCTCCCGGAGCGCTGTGCTCTCGGCGGGATAAAAGCCATGTTCGAGGTTCCAGGCATGGGCGAAACGGAAGAGCGAATCGATACTGGCCTTGGGCTGCAGCTCGCTGCTGATGACCAGCCGCTCAGGCGTGCAGATCATTCGCAGCCCTTCCCCGGAGGCAGCCTCACCCAGCGAGTCGGGATGAACCATCTGCACCACCGCCTGCTGCGGGGTGGCCTGAACCGGCAGCGTCACCGGCGTCAGCCCGGAGTGGCCCTCGATGTAACCGGCGAGGATGATGAGCAGTCCCTGCCCGGTGATCATTGCAAAACGGTAAAAGGTGCTGCGGATGCCGACGAACCAGGCCTGCTGGTCGTCCGAAAGGCCGAGCATATAAAAGCCATCGGCCGCGATGTCATGCGTCGCGGAGGCAAAAGCGAGTACCCAGAGAACGGCCAGGGTATAGAAAAGATAGCTGGGCAGCGGGATGGCGAGAGCGATCGTCAGAAAGCCTGCGCCGATGAGCAGCTGCATGGCGATGATCCAGAAACGCTTGGTCTTGAGTATATCGACCACCGGGCTCCAGAGCGGCTTGATCACCCAGGGCAGATAGAGCCAGCTTGTGTAGAGCGCGATATCGGTGTTGGAAAGGCCCAGGCGCTTGAACATGATCACCGAAACCGTCATGATGACGACATAGGGGATGCCTTCGGCGAAGTAGAGGGAAGGAATCCAGAACCAGGGTGAGCGGGAGGCGGTGCCTCCTTCCAGCTTGCTTTTTACCTTCATGCGTGTGCTCGCTTTCGTGGATATAAAAAAGCCTCATTATTCAATGAGGCTCTTGTGAAAAGAGGGTAGCGAATCAGGTCGTCTTTTCGCGCAGATGCGATTTAACCCGTTTGATCTCGTCACGGATGCGGGCCGCCTCTTCGTAGCGCTCCTCCTGGACGGCGTTGATAAGATCGATATTGAGCTGTTCGAGACGATCGCCGGGAGCCTGCTCATCATCCGCATCCTCGGAGGGGGGCACGCCGTCGATGATCGCCGCCTTGCGCATCACCTCTTCGACGACGTAAATCGGCGCGTTCATGCGCAGGGCGATGGCGATGGCGTCGCTGGGGCGCGCATCGATCTCCTTGGCCCTGCCGTTGTTGGTCATGGTGATGATCGCAAAATAGGTATTGTCGCGCAGATCGCTGACCACCACCTTTTCAACCGTGATGGTGAGCATCTCTAAAAGATTGCGGATCAGATCATGGGTCAGGGGACGGGGCGGGGCGATATTTTCGAGCTGGAGCGCAATAGCTTGCGCCTCCGTGGAACCGACCACAATGGGCAGCCACCGGCTCTGCTTCTCATCCTTCAGGATGACCACAAATCGGCTGGTCGCCGTGTCGAGAGTGACACGCTCTACCTTAGCTCGGACCAGCATTGCCTCCACCTCCTTTACATCGTACAGCCAGGGCTTAAATACGATTAATGTTAACTATTTTTATCCTCTATGTCAAGATTTATTTTGACCGGAGCGGGCACTCTTCTCCCCCGTACTGGCAAATAAGCGCTTGCATCGCACCCTATTTTTCACTACTTTTTTATCAGGAAACGGACAAGCCAAGGGAGTGGAAATGCTCATTTTTGAAAAGGCCGTCATCAAGAAATACTGGCCGGCGGACGACAAGGGCGCCGATGACCTGATAGTTCGTCAGGTGCAGATGCAGGTGGAAGCGGAGATCGATGAGAGCGATCAGATCCGCGAGCTGTACAAGAACATGGTCCGGGGCCTGGTGCACCTCTCCATCATGGACAACCTCACGGGCGAAGAGTACCAGATCCCGGCGGTGACGATCCGCCCCTTCACGATCAAGCAGAAAAAGATCACTCTGGGCAAGGGCGATACCGCGGAGACCGTCAAGCAAGAGTTCGTGCTGCTCACGCTGGTCTGCCGCACCAATGATGATGACGGCGCCGCCATGCTCGCCGACCTCTACCGCTTTTTCAATATCGAAGTGCAGCTCAATTTCGATGAATTCCGCTACCCCGCCGCCGGGTCCGGCACGGATGACGCCGGGGATGAGACGAGCCCGGAGTGATGTAAAGTGACAGCCGCCCTAGGTGAAGGAGCCGGGTATGCCGCCTGAGATAAAAAAAGTGCTTTTGGACCATTTTCAGTTTGTGGCCCTCTTTGGCACTTTTGTCACCTGGCTCGCTTTCAAGGGCTCCTCCGCCTCGGCGCTCCGGCTGGGCCGGCGGATCTCTCTGTTCGCCTTCTTTTACTTTCTCTACAGCTACTTCAAGATGTACACACCCCGCCTCATCGCCAAACTCGATATCGTCGAAGCCGATATCTGGTTTCGCCGCAATTTTGCCATGAACAAGGGAACCGACTGGGTGGACGGCTTTTTCTGGGGGGGATCGGTGTTCCTCTTCATCGGCATCGTCGCAGCGCTCACCGCCGTCGAGTTGACCGCAAAAAAGAAGAAGAGCTGAGCGGGCGGTGAGCCCTGCCGCCTAGGCCGGCGTGCCGAAGAATTCGCGGTGGATTGACCGCACGGTCTCGTCCCGGTCCCGCTCCTTGATGATGAAATACTGCGTCACCCGCGATGCCCCCGAGGCGATCATCTCCACATTGGCGCCCGCCCCGGCCACCGCCTTGAATACCCTCGCCGCCAGCCCCCGGGTCTCGTCCAGACCCTCCCCCACCACTCCGATCAAGGCCACATCCGTCACCGGCTCGATCTGGTCAACGTAAGCGATATGCAGCTCTTCGATCAACCGCGCACTGCGTTCAACATCCGCCTTCATGAGGAGGAGATTGACAGCCGTCTGCGCTGTGATCACCGAGATGATGTTGATCTCCGCATCGCTCAGCGCCGAGACCGCGGTCTTTAAAAA
>DAOOPF010000136.1:0-9014 GCA_035388125.1 bacterium
GAAAGGGGGGAGGACCCCGACTGGATCCGGGTATGGTGCCTGCACGGGATCGAGGTCGATGACCGGATCTATCTTTTTTTCGTCAAGGTCGAGACCGTGGAGGAGGGGATCTTTCCGGTCAATTTTCGCATCCTCGGCTCCGGCGTCGCCGCCGGGGATGCTCACGACTGGACCTTCACGCGCCTCCGCCATGGCGGCAGCGACATCTGGTGGCCGGCGGAGCAGCCCCACTTCGCCTCGGCGGCCCTCGCCCCTGCGGGCGATTATCTCTATCTCTACGGGGTTCTGCAGGGAGAAGACATGGTCCAGCGCTGCTATCTCGCCCGCGTCCGGCGGCAAGAAATCGCCCGGCTGGATGGTTATGAATATCTCTGCGCGCCGGCGCCGGCGGACGAGGCGGGGCCGGCCTGGTCGCCGCGGATCGGTGAAGCCGTGCCCCTCTTCGACGGCATGCCCAACGAGCAGTCGGTCTCCTGGAACCCCTGGCTGGGGTGCTATCTGGCGGTTCACTCCCTCGACCTTTCGGGCAAGATCGTCGCCCGCACCGCCCCGGAACCCTGGGGCCCCTGGAGCGCACCGGTGGAGCTTTATCAGGTGCGCCGCAGCCATCCCGCCCGCCTGCCTTATCCCCAGCTCATCTACGCGGGCAAGGAGCACCCGGCGCTGGCGCGGGAGGGGGGCCGTGTTATCTATATCACCTATATCGAATTCGAAGAGTATTATCCCCATCTCCTCGAAATAACTTTGGCTTGATAAGGAATGCCCGTGATCCCTGATTCCCAATCCCTCGGCAGCGACCGGCTCCTCCACCGCTTCGGCGACATTTTCAGTCCCCCGGGCATCACCAATTTCTGGGGCGTCTGCCAGGCGGATCTCGATATCACCGGCGTGCGCAGCCTCAATTTCCCCCCTTTCACCAACGGGGACAAGGTGACCGCCTCGCTCTTTCTGGATGGCTGGTACTTCGCAGCGCACAACCAGTCCATCGCATTCACCTGGTATCCCGACCGCGTCGTGCGCGAGGCTGAACATGAGGGACTCCAACTCACCTCCGAGATGATCCTCCCCTTCGGCCGGACCGCGCTGGTTATGCGCCTCGAGATCCGCAACCTCGGCGGAGCGGAACGCGAGGTGGCGATCAAATTCGGCACCGCTGCCGCTGTCACACAGAACCGCGAGACCGGCAAATCCTATATACCTCCCTCCGAGGGTGACAATCGGGTCACCGTCGAGCCCTCGCGACGGGCCGTGCTCTTTGAGGCGCTTCACAGCCAGGCTTGTTCCCTCCAGGGCCTCTATCCCGCGCCCGACCGGGCCGACGGATTCGGCCTCGAAAAACGGCTGCAGATCCCCGCCGGTGGCGCCGTCACTCTCTGGTATTTCAATATCATCGCGGAGAGTCCCGCTGAGGCTTTCCGCCAGTTCGATGCCCTGGCCAACGAGCAGATCAGCCGCCTCTTCGCCGTCCACCGCGAGGCCTGGGACCGTCAGATCGCCGCCGCCTTTACCCCCGGCAATTCCGAATACTCGGGTTTCCTGCCGACCCTCCACACCCGGGATGAGGCGATCGCCCGACTCTACTATACCTGCGTCCTCGGGCTGCTCTATTTCCGCCGCGACAATCCCCATTCGGTCTATGGCCGCGCCTACGACACCCTCATGCCGCGCTACTGGCAGACCACCACCTTCATCTGGGACTATTTCATCAGCGGGGGCGCCCACGCCCTGCTCGATCCCGCCGTCCTGCGCAAATACATCGGGCTCTGGATGGGGACCGACCTCCACTCCCACTTCGGCACCGAGTACCTCAATGGCGGGACCGTCGGCCCCTGGTACGCGGTCAACGATTACGCCCTGATCTCGCTCGCCGACGACTATCTGCGCTGGAACGGGGATTTCGCCTGGCTGGAGAGTGTATCCGCCGCGAGTGCGCCGGCAGCAGGGGAAAGCCCGGCCGCGCCGGGGGCGCGCAAGGTCATCGACTATCTGCGCGAATTTGCCTTCAACTACCGCCGTTTCAAAACCCCCTCCGGTCTCGCCGATTACGGCGGCATCAACAACCTGCTCGAGTGCGTCAGCACCTACATCCATGAGGTCGCCAGCCTCAATGCGGGCAATATCTACGGTCTGCGCACCCTGGCCGAAATTCTCGACCGCCGCTACAACGATCCCGCGGCCGGGGCCTGTCTTGAGGAGGCGCAAGCGCTCCTGCAGGAGGTTATGAAACTTTACACGGAGGGAGGCGGCTACTGGAACGCCCGCTTCCCCGACGGCGCCCTGGTCGAGGTGCGCCACTGCTACGATTTTATCACCACCCTCGCCACCCTCGCCGGCGACCTCAGCACCCGGCAGCAAGAGGAGATGGTGCGCTTTTTTATTGAAGAGCTTCAAACCCCCCACTGGATGCGCGCCCTCTCGCCCCGCGACCCCAACGCCCTCTTCAGCGTCCGCCCGGATCATCAGTGGAACGGGGCCTATACCGCCTGGCCGGCCCTCACTGCCGCCGGCCTCTACCGCATCGGCCGTGCCGATATCGCCTTGCCCTGGCTCCAGGGGGTGGCGCGTTCGGTCAATCAGGGTCCTTTCGGCCAGTGCCATTTCGTCGAGAGCGCCATGCCCCCGGAATCCGGCGGGGCGCTCAAGGTTTTTTACGAATGGCCCTACGGCTCGGACTGGGCCTGCTCCTCCTGCGGCAGTTATCTCACAACCATCATTGAGGGGATCTTTGGCGTCCGGGCCTCCAAATTCGACGGCATCAGCGCCGCCCCGCAGTTCGCCGGTTTCGACCCCGGCGCTGAACTGCACAACCTCAGATACCGGGATGAGCTTTTCAACGTCTCCCGCAACGGCTTGACCAGAATAAAGTGACCACGGCATGAGAAAAACTATTTTTGTACTCCTGATCGCAGCAACCATGGCGGGATGCCCCATGCAGAAGAAAGAGCTTTCTCCCTTCGACCGCTTCCTCGCCGATGCCGGCAAGACCGGCAGCCCGGCGGAAAAGCAGAAGCTGGCGGATACCTTTTATCAGAGCCTGCAGCCTTCGGCCTATCCGATCTTCCCGGATGATACCACCTGGGTTTTGATCTACAAAGGGGAAAAAGATTCGGTCGGGGTCCTGGGCGATATGAATAACTGGACTCAACCGGACTGGATGACGCGGGTTGAGGGGACTGATCTCTTTTACCTGCGCGGCACGGCCCCTGCCGGCGCCCGCCTCGAGTACTGGTTCCTCTTCGGCGCCAACAGCCTCTGGGCGGTCGATCCGCTCAATCCCGCCAAGGCCCTCAACGGTTTCGGCGAGCTTTCGGAGCTGGCCATGCCCGGCTATGAGCAGCACCCTTACTTCGCGGAGTACCGCAGCGGCCGCAAGGGCGGCGCCGACAAGCTCCAGGTGCATGAAATCGGCTCGCAGGCGCTCGGCTATCCCCACACCCTGCACGTCTATCTGCCGCCGGGCTATGAGGCCGGAGGAAACTATACCGTACTCTATCTGCAGGATGGACTCGACTATGTCGAGTTCGCCCAGGTGCCGCAGATGCTGGACCAGCTCATCGCGTCCGGCGCAGTCCGGCCGCTGATCGCCGTTTTCGTCACGCCCCCCAACCGCTTCAAGCCCGGGATGCCCAACCGCATGACCGAGTACGGCATGAACGGCGACTATGTCTGCTTTTTTGCCGATGAGCTCGTCCCCTTTATCGACGGGCAGTACCGTACCATCACCTCTCCGTCAGCGCGGCTGGTGGCCGGAGACTCGTTCGGCGGGCTGATCTCCGCCTTCATCCCCTTCATGCGGCCGGATATTTTCGGCAACGGGTACAGCCAGTCCGGCTACGTTTCCTTCCGGGGCGATTCCCTGATCGGGCTCTACCGCGATCAACCGAAAAAGCCCATCCGTCTCTATGTGGATGTCGGGACCTACGAGGAGAAGGTCGGCGCCTCCTTCCTTCCTGCCGCCGAGACCAATTTTACCGGGGGCAACCGCCGCTTCGAAAAGGTTCTCCGGGCGGCCGGCTACGCGTACGTCTACCGCGAATACCCCGAGGGCCATACCTGGGGCAGCTGGCGGCGCCACCTCATCGACGCCCTGATCTGGTTCTTCCCGGGGGAAAAGCGATGAGGATCGGCATCGATTTCGGCGGCACCAATGTCAAGTTCGGCCTCTTCGATGAGGAGGGCAATACACGCCGATTTGCGGTCGAGAGGGTGGCCGATCTGGCTGCGACGGGCGCGCTGCTGGAGGCCCTGCTCGCCGCCGCCGCCCGCTTCGCCGCTGGCGCAAAGCTGACCCGCGGCGGCCTCGGCATGAAAGGGATGGTCGATGTCCAGGCCGGCGGGGTGATCAACGATGTCGGCGCGGCCGATGAATTCGCCGGCATCGACCTGCGCGCGCGCTTCGCTGAAAGGCTGCGGGTGCCCTTCGCCTTCGACAACGACGCCCGCGCCTACGCCTTCGGCGAATGGAAGTTCGGCGCCGGCCGGGGCTACCCCTCGATCATCGCCATGACCCTGGGTACCGGCGTCGGCTGCGCCGCGGTCATCGACGGCCGCCTCTTCCGCTCCAGCAATCCAGCCAGCGGCCTCCTCGGCGGCCACATGAGCATCGACCGCAGCGGCCCGGAATGCCCTTGCGGACTCAAGGGCTGCCTGGAACTCTACTGCTCGGCGGTCAATTTTGAAAAGCGGCTCCTCGCCGCCTTTCCAGAACTGGCGGCCGAGGCCATCCCGCTCAAGACCTTCTTCGAGCGGGCTGAAGCCCGTCCCGCCTGGGCCGCCGTGAAGGAGGAATTCATCGACAACCTCGCCATCGGAGTGATCAACGTCATGCACGCCTATGGCGTCAACACCGTCGTCATGGGCGGAGGGCTGATGAAGAGCCATGAAAAGATCATCCCCGGCCTGCTCGAGATCGTCAAACGCCGCGCCTGGATGGTGCCCAAAGGCAATGTGCGCATCCTGCCGGCCCTGCTTGAGGACCGCGCCGCCTGCCTCGGCGCCGCCTTTCTCGATGAATGAGGGAAAACGGTGGCGGCAGAGCAGGCCTTTACGATATTTATATAACGGGAAAATGCAATGAAGAACAGTGACCATGGGGAGTTGACCCCTTTTGCAGTCCCCCTGCCCGCCGAGGCTGTATCCTACCCGAAAGGCTGTTACGACGCTCTGCCCTCTTTCCCCCTTGCAGAGGGGGAGATCAACAAGGGCTATGCCGCACTCGCCGGCCTGATCGCGCAAAAAATCCCGCACGGGCTGCGCGTGCTCGTCATCGAAGGTTTCCCGGGGGTTGCCTGGGATCTTTTCCTCGCCAACCTGCAGGCCGAACTGCTGCGCCTGGATATTCGCCCCGAACTTTTGCGCTTCGCCGCCGCCCTGGCCGATCCAGCCGCCCGCGAGGCCGCGCTCCGGCCATTCCTCGGCGGAGAGGACCGCCTCTTCGGAAAACACTGGCCTTTCGGACCGGAAATCTTCTTCGATCCGGTCCAGGTGGAGGAGCTGCGCATCACCGCCTCGATCCGCCGCGCCGACAAGGCCGACCGGCTCACTATCATCGCCGGCAGCGGAGCCTCGCTGGTCGAACTCCAGGATGAACTCTGGTATATCGACATGCCCAAGGATCTCATCCAGGAAAAGTTCAGGGCGGGAGAGGCCGGCAATACCGGCCATAACGCCGCTGATTTTGAAGAGTTCTATAAACGCTGCTATTTCGTCGAGTGGCCCGCCTTCAGCCGCCAGAAGCGGAATATTCTCCCCGGCATCGAACTCTTCATTGACGGCCAGGACGAAGGCGATCCCGCCTTCATGACCGGCGCCGCTTTCCGGCAGGCGCTGGAAGAGCTCTCACGGTCGCCCTTTCGCGTCCGGCCATGGTTCTACCCCGGACCGTGGGGCGGGCAGTTCATGAAGGGCCATATGAACCTCGACCAGAGCAAGCCCAACTACGCCTGGTCCTTCGAGATGATCGTTCCCGAGAACGGCATTGTCTTTCGCAGCGGCAGCCGCTTTCTCGAGTGCTCCTTTGACTTTTCTATGTACGCCCATAACCGCAATATCCTCGGCCCGCGCGCGGCCGCGCAGTTCATTTACGAATGGCCGATCCGCTTCGACTATCTTGACACCATCGACGGCGGCAACCTCTCCGTCCAGGTCCATCCCCGGCCGGACTATATCAAAAAGGAGTTCGGCGAGACCTACACCCAGGATGAGTGCTACTACATCGTGAACGCCAAACCCGGCGCCCGGGTCTATCTCGGCCTAAAGGAGCATACCGATCTGGAGGAATTCAAAAAGGCCCTGCTCCATTCGGCGGCGGCGGAGGAGGAGTTGGATGTGGAGGCCTGGATCAACAGCGAGCCCGCGCAGCCGCACGACCTCTTTTTTATCCCCAACGGCACCGTCCACTGCAGCGGCCGCGGTAATCTGGTGCTGGAGATCAGCGCCACCCCCTATATCTTTACCATGAAGATCTATGATTATCTGCGGCGGGATCTGGAGGGCAAGCTGCGGCCGATCAACATCGAGCGCGGCTTTGCCAATATCCGTTCTGAGCGCAGGGGGAGCTGGGTGGGCAAAAACCTGGTCGCCCGGCCGGAGATGATCGAGGCGACGGAGGAGAGCCGGCTCTACGAGCTCTACAACCGGCCCTGGACCTTTTACGTCGTCCTGCGCGCCGAGTTCGACGCCCGCTATACCCTGCTCACCGAGGGGCGGGGCTTCGCCGTCAATCTCGTCGCGGGCGAGAGGGTGGAGGTGCGTTCAGCCAACGGCCGTGTCACCTCGCTGGCCTATCTCGAGACCATGCTCATTCCGGCGGCCGCGGAGGCGGTCACCTTTTTCAACCAGGGAGACCAACCCTGCCGCCTTGTCCTCGTTTATGTCAAGCCCGAGGCCGGCCTCTCCGTGCCGGTCAACGATCCCAATGACTAGGTAGCAGCTCACTTCCACCCGCCCACTCCTCGCTCCCACCCCGGCGGGCTTTAATCAAATTAGGCCAAACATGAAGATAGTCCAATTATCATGCCCATCGTTTCCGGGTAATAGAAATGATCGGATCAACACACAGCTCTGGTTCAGCGGGAGTTGAATATACGCCTGCGTGAAAATTTACGAGATCTCAGACTGGATAGCTTTCAAATACTCGAAATAAGTTCCCTGATAAAGTAAAATCCTGAAGGCAGCCTGATTCATTTCAGATTATATCAGATTCTACAGCCTTTCTGGCAAATATCCTTTCAGCTATCACAGGTTCCAGTAAGGTTGCCTCGACACATACCACCCATTCTGACAGGTTGAGATTGCTGGAATCAGCACAAGGAGTGCATTTAATTATGGCGCAGTACTTCTTAAACAGACGTTGGGGTGTTGCATATAACATATAAATTACGGCACTCCAGCTTCAACATCATTCATCGTGAGAACAACACCGAACATCAGTCAAAAATAGGGTTTCTTGACGGTAAATTTTGCGCGGGACGAGCAAAAATTGTGGCAACACACAAAATAATAAACGCTTGCAAGTTTCTCTCCCGGATTTTACAACAAGACTGTAATACGATTCTTTACCCCTTTGTTGGTCTCATCTGTTTCCAATCAAATTCTCCAATCCTGCCACTCCATATAATGGGATGTTGTAGAATTCCTTTTCCCGACTGAATATTCTTGGGGAGATTCTGATCACTCTTTCAGGTTCGTACTTGCCCTCATATACGCGCAGGCTTTTGAGATTTCTGCTTGATCCGCTTTTAACTTCGGCGGGATAAATTTGGCTGCCCCTTTGAATCAGAAAATCAACCTCCGCTTTGCCTTCTGATGACCAGTAATACAACTCGTATCCGAACGTATTGACAAGTTCAGAGGCGACAAAATTTTCAATGAAAGCGCCGTTGTAATCGGCAAAGATGGCATCAGGCTTGAGAATGATATCCGAGGTAAGACCTAGCATGGCTCCCAGCAAGCCGGTATCGCAGAGATAAAGTTTGAATTTTGTTTTATCCGAATATCCTGTGAGCGGGATTTTGGGGACCGGGACGTGATAAGACGGATATACAAGTCCGGCGTTTTTCAGCCATGTGATGGTGAGTGAGTGCGTCGAGCCCCTGGCTTTTTTGGTTACGCCTGTGTAAGTAAATTTTTTGTTCTCCCTTGAGAGCTGATAAGGAATTGAATCCCACACTTCCGCTGTTTTTACCGCCTGATCGGTTGCGGTATACTTGGAAAAGTCGTTCTTATAGGAGATCAAAATCTCGTTTTGTATTTTCCTCGCCTCAGCTATATCGGTGTTTTCGAAATATGAGTGAAGAACCTCGGGCATTCCTCCCAAGTAGAGATATAATTTCAATTTTTCTGCAAGTTTGTTATGAAACACATCGCCAAGCTCATCAAGCCGGCCTGCACTGATCATTTCCGCAAGAAGGCCGTCCCCGGAAGCGTCAAGAAATTCGCTGAAAGACAGCGGATACAAAGTCATAAAATTCACTTTTCCCACCGGGAAACTGCTTTTTTTGCCTACACTGACCCCCAGGAGCGAACCTGCGGCAATTATATGATATTCAGGGGCTTCTTCGGCAAAATATTTGAGGCTCGTTATCGCACGGGGGCAGATCTGGATCTCGTCAAAAAAAACAAGCGGATTATCAGGAGAAATTTTTCTGCCAATAAATAGAGACAGCTTGGAAATAATGGTCCTGGGGTCAAGGTCACCGTCAAAAATTATGGACAAGTCGGGTGATTTTTCGAAATTAAAATCGGCGTATTCAGAATATTCGTTTTTGGCAAAAGTGTCGACAAGATAGGTCTTGCCCACCTGCCTCGCACCCTGCAGAAGCAACGGTTTTCTGTTTTTGCCGTTTTTCCATTCGATCAACGTCGAATAGGCGCTTCTTTTCATAAACTCCTCCAGAAAAATGTAATATTAATATATAAACTCGTTCTGGAAAATGCAATAAATATATAAAAACTCGTTACGAAAATAGTACAATGAGTATAAAAGTACTATCGTGCGTAAAGTGAGGGAGGAA
>DAOOPF010000137.1:0-8897 GCA_035388125.1 bacterium
GCATCTTTTGTCACAACAATCCCTGGATCATGATCGCCGAGACGGTGATCGGGCGCGGGGAGAAGGCTTTTGAGACCTACATCCGCATCAATCCCTCGGCGCGGGAGAAGCTGGTGGAGAAGCACCGCTGCGAGCCCTATGTCTACGCCCAGATGATCGCCGGCCGGGACGCGCCCTCTCATGGCGAAGCCAAGAATTCCTGGCTGACCGGTACGGCGGCGTGGAACTTTGTCGCCATTACCCAGCATATCCTCGGCATCCGGCCCACTTACGACGGGCTGATGGTGGCCCCGGTGATCCCGGAGGCGTGGAAAGGTTTCAGGGCGAGCCGCGTTTTTCAGGGGGTGCGCTATGATATCGAGGTCAAGCGTATCGGCAGGGGCAACGCGGTGCTGTTGACGGTGGATGGCGAGGCGGTCGAGGGCAGCGTTATCCCCAGACCGGAGGACGGCCGGACGCAGGTGACGGTCAGGGTACGGCTGGGAGGGTGAGCCGCAGAGACGGATAGATGCCGGGGGCGATGATCTCCTCCACGCCGGTGTGACAGATAGCGATAATGGTCAGCCCCATCGTGAGGGAGTTGGGCCATCGGGTATTCAGCGCGGGCGGCGGGTTTTGCCGCCCTTGTGCATCTCCTTCCAGCCCGGTAGTGACCACTGAAGGCGCTCTATTTAAAGATTTCGATATGACTCAGCAGCCACCAGAGAATAATAAAGATCAGAATGGTGGAGAAACATCCCCTGCCCAGTTTTTTAGCTCCCCAGCCGGCAGCGAGTCCCCGCAATAATTTGCTCATCGTATTCCTCCTGTTTTAATTGTGTAATCAGCTTGAAAAAAGATATCTGGTCGCGAATCCCGGATCACACGTCAGATTCAGGCCAAGCTTGCGCATGCCCGCCTCGTCGCCGGGGGCCGGAATGTGGGTGGTGTGGACGTCGCAGCCGCGGAGTTCCTTGAGTTTTTCCACAGCGGCCTGAGCGGCCGGATTGTTCGCGGCGCTGATGCTGAGGGCGATGAGCGCCTCCTCGAGGTCGAGGCTGAGGCGCTTGCCCTCCAGCACATTGCGCTTGAAATAGGAGAGGGCTTCGATGATGCTTTTGGGGAGCAGATCGATGGCGGGCGGAATGCCGGCCAGATGTTTGGCGGCATTGAGAATCAGGGCGGCGGAGGAGTGCATCATGGTCGAATTCATGCCGGTGATGATTGTTCCATCAGCCAGCTCGAGCGCGGCGCCGCAAAATACCCCCTCGTTGCCCTTGCCGCGGCGCTGGGCCTCTTCGGCCGCCAGGCGCGCGGGCGGGACGACCGGGCGGTCCTCCGGTTTGGCGCCGATTTCGACCATGATCAGCTCCGCCCGCTCCACCGTGCCCTTGTCGATCAGGCCGAGCGCGTACTCGGTGGCGTAGCGGAGATAGCGCCGGATGATCTCCTGGATCGCGGCTGCGCGAACCGCCTCGTCATCGACGATGCCGAAGCCGGCCCGGTTGACTCCCATATCGGTGGGCGATTTGTACGGGCACGGCTCACCGGTGATCTTTTCGATGATCCTGCGCAGCAGTGGAAAGGCCTCGACATCGCGGTTATAGTTGACGGTTTTTTCGTTATAGGCGTCGAGGTGGTGCGAGTCGATCATGTTAAAATCGCGCAGGTCGGCGGTCGCCGCTTCATAGGCGATGTTGACCGGATGCTTGAGCGGCAGGTTCCAGATCGGGAAGGTCTCGAATTTGGCATAGCCGGCCTTGACGCCCCGCCGCCGTTCATGATAGAGCTGGGAGAGGGCGGTGGCGAGCTTGCCGCTGCCGGGCCCCGGGCCGGTGACGACCACAATCGGCTTGGTGGTCGCGATATAGGCATTGGCCCCGTACCCCTCTTCGCTGACGATCATCTCGATATTATTCGGATAGCCTTTGGTCGATTTGTGGGTATAGACGTTGATGCCGCGGCGTTCGAGCTTGTTTTTGAACTGGATGGCAGCGGGCTGTTCATCGAAGCGGGTGATCACCACAGCGGTCACATCGATCCCCCATTCCCGCAGATCGTCGATGAGTTTCAGGGCGTCGACGTCGTAGGAGATGCCAAAGTCCGCACGCATTTTTTTGTGTTCGATGGCGCCCGCGTAGATGCAGAGGATAATGTCGACCTTGTCGCCCAGTTCCCGCAGCAGGCGCATCTTGACATTGGGGTCGTAGCCGGGCAGGACCCGTGCGGCGTGATAGTCATAGATCAGCTTGCCGCCGAATTCGAGGAAGAGCTTGTCTCCGAACTGCGAGATGCGGTTCAGGATTTCAGCGGATTGTTCTGCGAGGTATTTTTCGTTGTCAAAGCCGATCCTGGCCGGCATGGGTGTCATTCTCCCGGGTTTCTGGCCAACGGTTGTCCGCGTTCCCTTGCGTAAGGGAACGCGGTCGTTTCCCCCAGGCGCTTTTCAGTTTACTCCAGCGCCAGTTTCAAAATTGCGAGCACATCTTCCTGAGCGAGTTTTTTCAGCCCGCCGATCGGCCCACCCGCCACCGCTTTTCCGGCCATCTCCTCCAGACGATCCGCGCCGATCCCCACCTCCCTGAGCCGCGTGGGCAGCCCCATCTCTTTGTAAAACGCTTCAAGCCGTCTCACCCCTTCGAAAATGATCTCCTCCGGCTCGCGGAAGGAGAGATCGACATCCCAGACCCTCACGGCAAACTGGATAAAAATCTCCGGCCTCGCCTGATAGACATGCTTGATCCAGGCGGGGAAGACGATGGCAAGGCCGGCGCCGTGGGGGATGTCGTAGTGGGCGCTGAGCTCGTGCTCGATGACGTGGCTGGACCAGTCCTGGGCTCTGCCGGTGCCGAGCAGTCCGTTGTGGGCGATGCTCGAGGCGTACATCACTTCGGCCCAGGTGTCATAGTCCTGGCTCTCTCTCGCCAGCTTGCGCCCGTTCAGGATGACGGTGCGCAGAGTGGCCTCCGAGAGCCTGTCGATGAGGTCGGTGCGGGTGGTTTGGGTGAAATAGCGCTCCATGATATGGGCCATGATGTCGCAGACGCCGTAGCCGATCTGGGCATGAGGCAGGGTGAGACAGAGCTCGGGATTGAGGATGCTGAAGACCGGACGGAGCAGGGGCGAGGAGGCGGCATATTTCCGGGTGGTTTCTTCGTTGGTGATCACCGTATCCGGGCTGCTCTCGCTGCCCGCGGCGGGAATGGTCAGGATGGTCCCGAGGGGCACCGCCTCCTTGCAGCGGGCTTTGCCGGTGTAGAAATCCCAGACCTCGCCCTGGTAAGGGACGCCCATGGCGATGGCTTTGGCGGAATCGATGGCACTCCCGCCCCCGACCGCGAGGATGAAATCGATCTCCTCTTTTCTCGACAGCTCGATGCCCTGGTGGACCAGAGAGAGGCGCGGATTGGGTTTCACTCCGCCCAGTTCGACGAACTCGACGCCCGCCTCTTTAAGGGATGCCGTCACCTGATCGTAAACGCCGGTCCGCTTGATGCTCTCTCCGCCGTAATGGAGCAGCACCTTGCGGCCGCAGGGTTTGACCTGGGCGCCCGCCTTGCGATGGGTGCCCCTGCCGAAGATCATTTTGGTGGGATTCTGATATTCAAAATTGAGCATGGTCCGATTCCTTGGTTTTGAGAATGGCGTGAAATCCGCCGGCCGGATTGCGTGTGTATGGTTAACGCTCCTCTTCGAGGTGGCGCACCTGCTGTTCCAGACGGGTGACTTTTCTTGCCAGGTTGAGCAGGAAGAGAAAGATGGCCAGCCAGATCAGGGAGTAGGCGGCGAAGAGAAAAGTAATGTTTTGCATAAAATTCCTCAGGAGTTGTGTTTCAGAGCCTGAATTTTCTGTTCCATGCTGCGGATGCGGAAGGAGAGCAGCAGCAGGGTGATATAGAGCACAGTGAAGGCGAAGAGGGAGAAGAAGAGGGCCGCTTTCATCTCCGGCGCCAGTCCGCCACCGCCGCCGATGACCGGGGCGGGATGGAGGGTGCGCCACCAGCGGATCGACATATAGACGATGGGCACATCGAGAAAACCGATGATGCCGAAGACGGCGGCAAATTTGGCGCCGCGCTCCGGGTCGCTGGTGTAGCTGCGCACCATGAGATAGGCGAGGTAGATCAGCCAGAGGATGAGCGAAGTGGTCAACCGGGCGTCCCACGTCCAGTAGACATTCCAGACCGGTTTGGCCCAGAGAGGCCCGGTCACCAGCACCAGTGTGATGAAGAGGAGGCCGATGCCGGCTGAACTGGCGGCGAGCCGGTCCCAGGCCGCCTTGCCGGTGCGCAGAAAGGCGATGCTGGCGATGCAGACCACGAAAAAGGCGAGGAACGAGACCCAGGCCGAGGGGACATGGAAATAAAAGATGCGCTGCACATCGCCCATGGTGCGCTCGGTCGGGGCATGGAGAAAAGCCATATAGAGCGCCCCCTCCATGAGGATGAAGGTCAGCACCGCCAGTGTGAAATAGAGGGGTTTGATTGATTTCATATCGAGTCCGTTCGGTTACTCTTCCACCACATATTCATAGAGCAGGAAGCAGACGAAGAAATAGAGCACATCAAAGCCGATCAGAAGGCGCAGCCAGGGCCAGATGTCGGCGAGCTCGCGCCCGGCCAGGAGATAGGAGGTGCTCTTGATGGCGGCGAGGATGATCGGCACGGTCACCGGAAAAAGCATGATCGGCAGCATCACCTCGCGCGAGCGGGTGTTGGCCGAGATCGCCGAAAAGATGGTCCCGACCGTGGCGAATCCCGCCGTGCCAAGCAGGAGAATAGCGAGCAGCAGCGGCCAGAGGCGGCCGACTTCGAGGTCGAAAAAGATCACCATCACCGGCAGGGTGACGATCTCGACCAGAGTGATGAAGAGGATGTTGCCGATGACCTTGGCCGTAAAGAGGAGGCTGCGGTCGACCGGACAGAGCAGCAGCCCATGCATCATGCTGTTTTCCTGCTCGCGCGCGAAGGAGCGGCTGAGGCCGAGGTTGCTGGCGAAGACAAAGGCCACCCAGAGGATGCCGGGGGCGGTGGCGCGCATCTCCGCTGACCCCGGATCAAAGACAAAGTTAAAGATCACCACCACGGTCAGGGAGAATACCAGCATGGTGGTGACGATCTCCTTGCTGCGCAGCTCCTGCAGCAGGTCTTTGTGAAGGATGGTGTAGAGTTGGGTCAGGGCTAACATGTGCTCACTTTTCTTTGTAATAGGGGAGGAGATCCTCTTTTCGAACCCGCTCCGCGGGCTGATCGAGAACCAGGCGGCCCTTTTGCAGCACGAGCAGGCGCCGGCTGTGGGCCAGCGCGTAATCGGGATCGTGCACGGTCATGAGCACGGTCATCTTGCCGGCGGCCGCGCCCTCGATGAAGCGGGTGAGCAGATCGGTGGCATGGAGGTCGAGTCCGGTGAAGGGCTCGTCGAGAAGCAGCAAGGGCGGCCGGTGGAGCATGGCACGGGCCAGGGCGAGGCGCTGCTGCATGCCGCGGGAGAAGGTGCGCACCAGATCGTCGCGGCGGGGCCAGAGTTCCATCATCGCCAGCAGGTCGTCGATGCGCTCCTGCAGTCCGGTGACGCCGTACATGCGGCCGTAGAAGCGCAGGTTTTCCTCCGCGGAGAGCTCTTCATAGAGATAGGTCTGGTGGCTGACTACGCCGATGCGCCGGCGCACCTCATGCGGCTGCCGTCGGACATTGAATCCCGCCACCTCGGCGCTGCCCGAAGAGGCGCGGGTGAGTCCGGCGAGGAGGTGCAGGAGGGTGGATTTGCCCGCCCCATTGGCGCCCAGCAGGGCGGCCAGCTCGCCCTCACCGATCGAGAACGATACGCCCGCGAGAGCTTGCATGGGCCCGAAGGTCTTGCGGATGTCGCGGCAGACGATCATTTTTTCGCCGGTTTTTTTCTGGCCTGGTAAGACCGGGCCAGAGTTATCCCTGCCAGGAGCAGGACGCCGGTGGCCGCCAGAGTCGCCCACGGCGGCAGGGAGGTTCCGCCCTGCGGCTGCCGGACAACCTGCAGCTGCACCCGGCTGCCGGGAGCGATGTTTTCGATGCCATAGCGCTGATAGACGGTGCCGCGGATGGTGAAGGGCCCGTGGCTGGTCAACCCTTCACCCTCGAGACGCAGCCCCTCCTGGCCGATGAAAAGGTCGAGGGAGCGGGTGGGCTGCTCGACCTCGATCACCAGGGTGGCGCGGTCGCGCTGCCAGGGCAGTTCATAGGTGAAGGAGAGCTGGCGGTTTCCCGGCTCGAAAACGCCGGCATCATAGAGGGTATTGCCATGGAGGTGGAGATCCGTGCCGAAGCGGCCCGCGATGGGGGTGATGTTCTGCGCCCAGGGCGGCAGCTTGATCAGGAGGATTGCTCCGGCTTCGTGGCCGTCGGCGACGGCGTTGAGGATGGTCTTTGCGGTCGGATTGTGGAGAACGCGGGTCTCACGCAGGGCGAGCGCCTCGCCCATATCCTGCACGAAGAGGTGGTGCATCAGTATGGCGATCTCGCGGTTGCTCCGGCTGGAATCGAAGCGGACGATGTCATGGCGCGCCTGGTTCTCCGCCGCGAAGGAGGCCTGGTCACTGTAATAGCGCACACCCTGGTGTTCGACCATGGCCAGATAGGCCGCGCCGGTGTCGGGAGAGGCGATGCTGAAGGAGAAGGCCCCGTCCGTGCCGGTGTGTTGGGCTGCGACCTCCCGCGGGGGATGGCCGTCATCGCGCAGGAGCTGCAGTGCCACGGCTTCGCCGGCCACGCCGGTGCTGTCGCGGCTGCCGTCAAGGAGGCGGCCGGAAAAAGTGGCGTTCCGGCTCCATGCCGGCAGAGCGGCAATGGTCAGCAGCACGAGCAGGATCATGCCGGCCCCGCTGCCCGGCAGGGAGAGCCCTTTGTGTTTCAGCGTTGCTTTCAAGCCGGCCAGGCGCTCATCGATGGCGGCGATGAGTTTCTCCTGCTCCGCCACCAGTGCAGCGTGGTCCTGCTCGCTCAGCTTGCCGGTCTGAAAGTCGAAATGGAGCTCCTGAATGATGCCGGCCGCCACCGATTTACTGTACAGCAGCTCCCGGGCGGAAACAGTGGCCGCGTCTGCAACGGAGCGGTCTGCCGTCGCAGGGGGGCGAAAGAGCGGCGCCACCACCCAGGCGACGGCGGCGATCATGATCAGCAAAGCAAGTAGTATGCTCATAGTTCCTCAAATTATTCCGGATTGTACGGCGCTCCGTTAGCTGGCGGCCTGCTCCTTCTTTGGGCCCGTTCCCTGCGGCCAGATCGCCAGCAGGGTGCCCAGGCTCATGACGATGCCGCCGATCCACATCCAGAGGACCAGGGGATTGATCAGGACGCTGACCGTGGCGATCTGGCTCTGCAGATCATAGCTGGCGAGGATGACGTAAAGGTCCTCGCGCAGATTGGAGCGGATCGCCACTTCGGTGGCCGGCTGAAAATTGGGATGGAGATGCTTCTCCGCCTCCATCCGGCCGGCGGGCTTGCCGTTGATGAACAGATCAAACCGGGCGGCATCGATGCGGCGGTCGGGTGTTGCATTGCTGACCACCCCCTGATAGAGCAGTCGGTAGCGGCCGATCTCGAGGCTCTCCCCCTTGCGCAGGGTGGCTTCCTTGTCAATGCTGAAGGCCGAAGAGCCGATGATGCCGAGGAAAAGCATAAGCACACCGAGGTGAACGATATAGCCGCCATAACGGCGCTTGTTCCGGCGGGCCAGACTGACCAGCGCGCCAGCATAACCGGTGCCCTCGCTCTTTCGGCGCAGCTGCATGCCGCGCAGAAATTCGAGGAGGGTGGCGCTGATCGAAAAGATGGCGATGGCCAGGGCGAAGAGGGGCAAGGCACCGCGCACGCCGAGGAAGACGAGCAGGAGGATGAACAGCAGGGTGATCAGCAGCGGCGCGCGCAGACTCTTGAGCAGATTCTGCCGGGTGGTCCGGTTCCAGGCGAGCAGGGCGCAGAGTCCGGTGAGGGCGAAAACGGCCAGGCCGATGGGCGTGGCCATGCGGTTGAACCACTCGGGCCCGACAGTGATCTTTTGCCCGCCGACAGCCTCGGTCACAGTCGGCCAGATGGTGCCGATCAGGACGGCGAAAGTCAGGAAGAGAAAGAGGATATTGTTGAGCAGAAAACTCCACTCCTTGGAACTCCAGCTGCCGATCTGACCCTTGCTCTGCAGCAGGGGGCGACGGCTGATGATGAGGCCGGCCGAGCCGGCGATAATCAGGCCCAGAAAGGCGAGAAAGACGGGGCCGAGATTTGAGACACCAAAGGCGTGCACTGAGGAGATTACGCCGCTGCGAGTGACAAAAGTGCCGAAAATGGTCAGGGCGAAGGTGAGAGTCACCAGCACCATGTTCCAGGTCTTGAGCATCCCCTTGCGTTCCTGGACGATGACGGAATGGAGAAAGGCGGTTCCGGTCAGCCAGGGCAGAAAGGAGGCGTTTTCCACAGGGTCCCATCCCCAGTAACCGCCCCAGCCCAGCTCGACATAGGCCCACTGCATGCCGAGGATATTGCCGATGGTCAGGAAGAGCCAGGCGAAGAGGGTCCAGCGCCGGATGCTCTTGATCCAGCGTTCATCCAGGCTCTTGTTGATCAGGGCCGCGATGGCGAAGGCGAAGGGGACGGTGAAGGCGACGAAGCCGACATAGAGGCTGGGGGGATGGAAGACCATGCCGGGATTTTGCAGCAGGGGATTGAGGCCGTTGCCGTCTTCGGGCATGAAAGGCAGTTTGGCGAAGGGGTTGGTCTTGAAGGTGGCCAGGTAGAGAAAAAAGAGGGTCGTGAACTGGATGACCGCCATCGCGGCCGGGAGCAGTTCCGGATGGCGTTTTTTGTTGGTGTAGAGCACGATGACGCCGAATATCGCCAGCAGCCAGGTCCAGAAGAGCAGCGAGCCGTCCTGGCCGGCCCAAAAGGCGG
>DAOOPF010000138.1:0-8844 GCA_035388125.1 bacterium
TGAATACAGCATGTCGCTCTGGTACGACGAGTTCGATGTCGATCTCGGCTATCCGTCGGCTCCCGCCCGGGCCATTCCCGGCCAGGGGGATGTCTACGTCCGCTTTTTCGACAAGGGCGCGGCCATCTGCAACGCCTCCGGCCAGATCGTCACCATCACCGACGCCATGCTCTCCGGTCTCCCGGGCTACCAGGGGCCCTATCACCGTTTTCTGGGCGGACAAAAACCCTCCTTCAACGACGGCCAGCCTTTCGGCAGCATCGAACTCCAGGGCGAGACCCTGACCCCCGCCAAAAACAACATCGGCGACGGCATCATCCTGCTCTCCCGCCCGGACACTGTAGTGGCGGATATCATCGTCGGCACCTGCTATTTCAATGACACCTCGCCCGGAAGCGCCCGCGCCCAGTTCGATCCCGTCTTCCGGCCGATCTATGACAAGGCCAATGAGACGGTCGATTTCGCCTCGCGCAACCGCTGTTTTTCGCAATGGGTCTCTTCCGACTCGACCGGTATTGGATATTACTACTCGGCTCCCGCGTTGGGCAAGGGCTGGGCCACTTTCCGGCCGACCATCGGTGTGGCCGGCTGGTACGAGATCAGCGAGTGGCACCCCATGGTCGGAGAGACTCCCTCCGCCTATCAGGAGGCCGAGGATGTCCCCTTCGAGGCCTGGGCCGGCGGTGTTAAAAAACTGACCGGGATTATTGATCAGACCGGCAACTATGGGCGCTGGAACCGCGTCGCCATTCTCTTTCTGCCCGCCGGCACCTCCAGCTATCTCCGCATCTCCAATCAGGGCAACGGCTATGTCGCCGCCGACGCCGTACGTTTTCGCTACCTCAAACGGGTCACCCCCGATGTGATCCCTCCCCACCGTCCTGAAGGCCTGCAGCTGATCCGGTAGAGCCGCTGTAGAGCCGTCTCTTCCGCGCCGGCCATGCCGGGCCTGACTCCAGCCCGGCTGCCGGCGCGTTCCGGCAGGCCCCCTGCGGACCGCCTGCCCTGCCTTTTACCGCCGCAATGGCCCGGCGCGAACCATTCTGCGAATAATCCGCATTTTGGCATAGTGTTTGCGAAATGGGATGGTGGTGAGAAACAAGCTATATTAATTCTATTGAAGTAAGACTCGATATTTCTTGCCAAAAGGGGAATTTTCCTGTTTTAGGCGCAAACAAGTGTTCTGACATGAAACAGCACCCTGTACCGTACCTGCATTGGAGGTTACACATCATGAGAATCGTGTCTTCGTTCTCAAAAGCCGCAACTCTGGTTGTGCTCTTGTCGCTCTCGCTCGCCTTCATGGCCTGGGGACAGGAAACCATCGGCGCCTATTTCGAGGGCACCGGCGCACTCGCCGGCACCTCGTGGTCCGCGGATGCCGACCTGATCCAAAACACTGGGAATCTGCATTCTATCACAACATCGACCGGATCCAAACAGATCGCGATCTATATTGGCAAGCCCGATGCCAACAAGATCGATATCCGTTGGGCGCTCGAAGGGGATGGATGTGAGACTGCCTACACGGGTTTTGGCGGCGTCGTCTTCATGCAGACGGCCAACTACCAGGGCAACGGCTATTTTGCCTCTTATTACAACGGGAAGATAAGGCTCTTCAAGATTACGGCCGGTGTAGTTGCAACATCCGGAACCGAAGTGCCGGTCCCATCCGCGCCGACCATGGCCGCTGGCTCGCTCTTCACCGTTCAGGTCAATACGGCTACCGGCAGATTTGAGTACTTGCTGGACGGGGTTTCACTCGGCACGATCACCAATACCGATTTCAATCTCGCTTCGGCATGTTACGGCGGCGCCCTGCTCTACAGCGGCGAACTGGTGAACAATGATATCGAGGAGATGACCTTCAGCACCTGGACTCCCTCGTCGAGCACCGATACCACCCCGCCTGCCGCGGCGACCATCAGCGCCGGCAGCCCGACCTCCAGCACGGTTACGGTGACCTGGAACGCCACCGCCGATGACGGCGCCACCGGCAGCGCGGCCACTACCTACCAGCTGCGCTACAACACCGTCGCGATCACCGATGCCAATTTTGCCAGCTCGACGCGTTTCACCACCGGAGCCCCCAAGGCGCCGGGCTCCTCCGAGAGCTATACGGTCAGCGGTCTGAGCGCCAGCACCCGCTACTATTTCGCCCTCAAGGTCTATGACGAGGCCAATAATCCTTCGCCACTCTCCAATGTCGTTTCGGCAACGACGGCGGCCGGCAGCGGTGGTGGCGGCGGTGGCGGCGGTTCCATCCCCTCCGCGGGCTGGAACAGCCCCATGACCGATGATTTCAATCGCGCTGCGCTCGGATCCGACTGGCCGGCGCCCAAATTCACCATCGAGAACAACGAACTGGCCATCGCTTCCGCCAATGGCTACGGCCTGGCCCCCTTCGCCCGCACCGGCGCCAACAAGTCGGCCGGCGCCGATTCGATCAAGCTCTCCATGAACATGGGCGCCTCCGCCATCTATTATCAGACCCAGGGCTACATTCCGGCCGGCTTTGCCATGATGCTGGACACCCCCAGCGCCTCTGCCAACGGCTACTGGCTGCGCCGCTCCGCGACCAAGCTCTCCCTCTATGCGATCAGCGGCGGAGCGACCTTTAACTCCCTGATCGACGAAACCAATGTAACCAAAGCCGCTCCTGCGGCCGGACAAAAAGTCACTGCGATCATCAAGGTGACGGGGACAGCCCTGACCATCCATCACTATATCGATGATGTTTTTGACGCCACCCTTAATTTGACTCTGCCCGCCGCTCCGCCCGACAGCTGGTATGTCGGCGCAGTCCAGTATGAGGACGGTTCGAGCAATTTTAATATCGATAATTTTTCGGTCTATCTGCCCAACCTCGGCTCCGCCAGCGCGACTACCATCGCCTATGTCAGCGGCAGCAACCAGTCGGCCCCCATCAATCAGTATGTGGCCGATTCGCTCAAGGTGAAGGTGACCGACGATGCCGGTAATCCGGTCAGCAATGTCGTTGTCGATTTTGGCGTGACCCAGGGTGTGGGCACCATCGAAACCGGCACATTTGACGGCAAGATCTGGAAAGAGGTCGAGTCGGGCATCCTCGGCATCCCGATCGCCTATGATACCACCGCCGCCGCCGCTTCCGGCGGGCATGCCATCAAAACAACCTATATCGGCGGCTACCGCTACCGGACGGCGGTGACCATCCCCATCTACAATCCGGAGGAGCGCACCTACTTTTTCCATCTGCGCGCCCGCACCAACTCGAGTCAGAGAAATACGGTGATTATCAAGTACAACGATAAAGATTCGCTGACCATGGATTTCACCGATCTCAGCGGCAACTGGGTCTGGCAGCGTCACAACACCAGCTTCCGGCTGCCCAAGGGGCTGCAGAACATCCGTCTGGTGGTCTACGATCCGGGCTGGGATTGGGACAAGATCGCCCTCATCAGCACCGGCCTGACCGGTCCCACCGGCTCGACCATGGGCGATACCGGCCCCAATCTCTCCAACATCACCAATGCCAGCGGTTTTGCCGCGGCGCGGCTTAAATTCGGCGCCGATGCCGATACCAACGTCGTCATCTCCGCCATCGGCTATCGCGCCGACGGCACCACCCTGCTCAACGGGGCGCCGGTGAATTTCACCCTCGATCCCACGCCGGGGCCCGCGGTCTCGATGATCAAGGACCCCGATCTCACTGATCCGATCCTCGGTACGCGCGATGAAACCGCCGGGGCCACTCTGATCGCCATCATCCAGGATGCCAACGGCAACGGCGTGCCCGGCATCAATGTCAACTGGAGTCTCATCTCCGGTGTCGGCGCCGCCCTCGCCAGCAGCTCCACCACCTCGGATGAGAACGGCAAGGCCAGCGTGACCATGACCCTCGGACTGGTCGACACCCTCTTCACGGTGCAGGCCGCGGCGGTCAACGCCGGCGGAACCGCGCTCACCAATTCACCCCTGACCTTCCGCATCAAGACCGGCAAACCCCCGGCCGCGATGTCCAAATCGACAGGCGACGGTCAGATCGGGACGGTCGGTACCACCCTTCCCAATCAGCTCAAGGTCAAGGTCCTCGGCGAGACCGGCGCCAATTATCCCAACTACCCGGTGGTCTTTACCGTCAAGTTGGGTGAGGGCAAGATCAGCTCCGCGGCGGCGCCCTCCCCGGTGACCACTCTCAAGGTCCTTACCGATGCCAACGGTGAAGCCTCGGTCTATCTGACCCTCGGCGACCGGCCCGGCGTCAACACCGTTGAAGCCAAACTGCAGGGGCTCGCCTCCATTCCAGCGCAGCTCTTCACGGCCACCGGCACGATCGGGCCGCCGAGCATTCTGGCCATCGTCTCCGGCAATAATCAGAACGGCTCGATCGGCTTGCCCCTCAATGACTCTCTGGTGGTCAAGGTTACCGATGCCCGGAATAACGGCATCGCCGGCCATCAGGTGGTCTTTACGCTGATCGACGGCACCAACGCTTTCCTCGAGACCGCCGGCGTCCGTACCCTGACCCGCTACACCAACCCCTCAGGACGCGCCGCCGTCAAGCTCACCATGGGCAGCGCGGTCGGCGAGATCAATACCGTGCGCGCCACGGCCACCAGCCTGAATCCGGAGTATGTCACCTTCACCGCAACGGCCTCCGAGCCCATCGCTGCGCGCATTGAATATATCTCCGGCAACAACCAGGACACGACGGCCACAGCCAGGCTCAGCAAGCCCTTCGTCGTCCAGATTTTTGGACCCTATGATGCGGTCATCTCCGGCCATTCTGTCCGCTTCAAGGTGATCAAGGGCGGCGGCAATTTCGACGGCCTGATCGAAAAGGTCGTCCAGACCGATGTCAGCGGCATGGCCGCGGCGATTTTGACCACGGGCAAGACCGCGGGCGACAGCGCCAACGTGATCGAGGTGAGCTCCTATCGCATCGATCAGCCCTCTGTGCCGCTCGAGGGATCGCCCCTGCGCCTCTGGGCCAATGGCCTGCCCGGTCCGGCCGCCAAGCTGGTCAAGCTGGCCGCAACCGACAACCAGATCGGCGATAACGGCCGGGAGCTGGGCCAGCCGATCAAGGCGGGAGTGACCGATGTCTACGGCAATCCCATCGCCGGCCACACCATCACCTTCCAGATCGTCGGCTCCGGCGGCACTTTCGTCGATACCGACGGCGAGAGCACGGTCAAGACCGCCACGACCGGCGAGGACGGCTATGCCAGCGTGCGCTGGAAGATGCCGTTGCTTCTGGGCGCTGTCCAGGTGCGTGTTGATGCTCTGCGCAACGACGGAGCGCCGCTGACCGACAGCCCGGCTACTTTCAATGCCACATCGCGGACCGGCGATGCCTTCAGTATGATCAAGTGGATGACTCCCGACACCCTCAACGGAGTCGTGGGCAACGCCATCACCCGCAACGTCAAGGTGAGGGTCACAGACGCCAACGGTATGCCCAAGGGCGGCTACATGGTCTCCTTCGCGGTCACTCAGGGCGCCGGCAAGGTGAATGGATCGGCGAATGTCACCGTGCCGACCTCCGCCGATTCGGGTATCGCCCAGGTCACTTGGACCCTCGGCACAGCCTCGGGCACGGCCAATAACGTCCTCGAGGTGCGCGCCGGCGTGGTCGAGAATCCCCTGCTGGTTTTCAAAGCCAGTGCTGCGCCCGATGTCGCCTACCAACTGGTCATCGATCGGGCGACCGACGGCCAGATCGGCAAGGTGGGCCAGCCGCTCGCCAAACCGGTCAGGGTGACGATCAAGGATAAATACGGTAACGGCGTGCCCGGTGCCCCGGTCCTCTTTCATGTCAGCGGCATCGACAGCCTCCGCGGTCATATCGGCGGCCTCTCGGAAGCCTCAATCGTCACCGATCTCGACGGCAACGCCAGCGTGGTCTGGAACCTCGGCAAGCGCCCTGGCAGCAAGAACAACGCCATGGAGGTGAGTTCCCGCTACAACAACACCAACCTCTCCGGCTCGCCCGCCATTTTTTACGCCAGCGCGACGGTCGGCGATCCCAAACTGATCCTGATGGTGAGTGACACCTCGCGCTTCACCGGCATCACGACCAATATGCTGCCCGAACCGCTCAAGGTGCGCATCACCGATGAGTTCAGGAATCCCATCGCCAACCATCCGGTGGTCTTTACCGTGATGTCCTCGGTCGCCGCTGACGGCGGTTCGCTGGACGGGGCGGTGAACAAGACCGTGACCAAACTCTCCGACAGCAACGGCCTGGCCTCGGTCCAGTTCTACCTCGGCCGCAACGCCGGCTACAAGATCAACCGCATCGAGGCGGATGCCGAGTACAACGGCATCAAACTCACCGGTGCGCCTCTACCTTTCCTGATCTCCGGGGCGCCCAGCAATGCCGAGAACCTGCTCCTCTCCGCCGGCAACAGCCAGACCGGGACGGTGGGCAATTTCCTCGCCAATGATCTGGCTGTCATGGCCCGGGACATCTACAACAACCCGGTCAAGGGCCATCCGATCCAGTTTCGCATCCTGGTCGGGGCTTCGGATCACGCCGCGCTTGGCGCCGATACCCTGCAGACCAAGGTGGTCGAGACCGGCAGCGACGGCATCGCCCGGGTCCAGTGGCGGCTGGGACGCACCGCGGGTGCGGACCGCAACATCGTCGAAGTCACATCGACCAACGGCACCACTCCGCTGACCAATTCGCCCATCCGCTTCACGGCCGCAGCCCTGCCGGCTATCACCGACGGGGTGCGTTCCAAAATCATCGCCGTGGATGCGGCGGTGAGCGCCGACGGCACCTCCAGGGCGACCATCAAGGTCTCCCTGCGCGACAAATACGAGAATCCGGTGAGCGGCAAGTACGTCACCCTGCTCTCCGGCGATTTGACCACGATCATCACCCAGCCGCTCAACACGACGGATGTCAATGGCGATGCGGTGGGATACGCCGCCTCGACCAAAGCGGGTGTGAAGTGGATCAAGGCCCGCGATGTCAACAACAATGTCAGCATTGCCGACAGCGTCCGGGTGAGCTTCCTGCCCCTGGCCGCCTACGAGATTGCGCGGCCGAGCAGCCAGGACGGGGATGCGCAGACCCGCAATATCAGCACCGCCCTGCCTCTGCCGCTGCGCGTGGTCGTGCGGGACCGGTTTGCCAATCCGATCGCCGGCCATCCCGTGACCTTTATGCCCACCCAGGGCGGGGGCTCGATGATCGATCCCCAGGTGGTCCTCTCAGACAGCAACGGCATCGCCCAGGCGCGCTACAAACTGGGCAGCTCGGCGGGTGTCAATTTCGTCGAAGCCCGTGCGGTCAGGAGCGACGGCAGCGGCGTCGCCCTCAGCAACTCGCCGGTCCGTTTCACTGAAGTGGCCGTCGTGCCGACGCCTTCCCGCCTGATCATCGTCGCGGGCGACCAGCAAAAGGCCGCGCCCCAGGCACAGCTGCCCCTGCCCTTCAAGGTGCAGCTGGAGGATATCAACGGTTGGCCGGTGGCCAGTGTCCAGGTCAAGTTCACTCCCCTGGTCAATAACGGCGCCATCACCAGCACCAATCCGGTGCTGACGGACATGTACGGTCAGGCCTCGGCTCAGGCTGTCGCCGGGACGGGCAACGGCACCAACCTCTTCAGCGCCAGCCTGCCCAGCTACTCCTCCATCAGCGCCGTCACCTTCACCGCCCAAACCCTGCCGGGCTCGGCGAGCAAGATCGTCTACCAGATGGGCGGCGATCAGACCGGGACGGTCGGGCGCACCCTCTATACGCCTCTGGCGGTTCGCGTCGAGGACAACTTTGGCAATACCGTCCCCGACGTGCCGGTGACCTTTCTGGTCGTCGATGACGGCACGGTGGAAGGCAAGGGAATGCTCGATAACGGCACCGGCATGATGACGGTGGTCTCCAATCCGCAGGGCATCGCCTCGGTGAACTATACCCTCGGCACCCGCGCCGGCCTCAACAAGGTGCGCGCTTCGGCGGTCAACCTCAATCCGGCCTTCATCGAGTTCGAGGCCCATGGTGAGGCCGACTATGCCTACACCATGGACAAGATCGAATCGGTTACGCTGCACGGCCAGGTCGGCAAGAGGATGGTCTATCCGATCCAGGTCATCGTCAAGGACCGCTATGGCAATCCGGCCGGCGGCGGCACGATCAATTTCGTGGTCGTGCCCGGCAGCGGCAGCATCGACGGCCCCAATCTGGTGACCTCCAATGCCCGCGGCATCGCCAGCGCCTACTGGATTCTCGGCAAGCAGGGCAGGAATGAAGCTCTGGCCACAGCCAGTTTGCCCAGCGGCTCGCCGACCGTGACCTTCGAAGCCCGGGGTGATCTCGAACCCTATCCGGAACTGCCCGCCGCGAGCGAGTACACCATCTACGAAGGCCAGCAGATCTGCTTCCCGGTGGTGGCCACGGATGCGGACGGCGACCAGCTCTACTACAGCGCCAGCAACCTGCCGGAAGGCGCCACTTTTGAGGTCGATGGCAGCAGCATCTATCGCTTCTGCTGGACTCCGACCTTTGAACAGGGTGGTCAGACCTACTATCCGCTCTTCACGGTCCAGGACAGCGACGGCGGCATCGACATTGACTCGGTCAAGATCGTGGTGACCAACGAGAACCGCGAGCCGCGTCTGGTCTCCTGGGAGCCGGTGTCGGAATCGATCAATATGCAGCCGCTCTCCTCCCAGACCTTTTACGTGCAGGTCGAGGACCCGGACAACGACACCATCTACTATACCTGGCGTCTCAACGGACAGGCGGTCTCAAGCTCCTCTTCCTGGACCTTCGACTCGCGCTACTATCCACTCGGCAACTATGTGATCATGGTCGAGTACGGCGATGCATCCCATTCCATGACCAAGATCTGG
>DAOOPF010000139.1:0-8820 GCA_035388125.1 bacterium
GCTGGGGGAGCCAGTTGGTGTGCATCAGCGTGATCTCCTTGCCGCGCTGAAAGCCCAGTCCGGCCGGATTGTAATAGACCGCCGTAGCATCATCCGCCAGAGCGACAAAAGCCTCTCCCATACCCGCGGCGCGGGCACCGGGCGAGATCTGCAGAAAGAGCACTGCGGATTCGCTCACAGCAAGAGCGGGAGCAACCGAGACCAGCACGACGGCCGCGGCGATCAGGGATTTAAAAACGTTTTTCATGACAACCTCCTGGTGAACACGATATCTGATCCTGAATTGATTTCCAAAAAAAAATCCGAATGCCGGGCTTGTGTTGAAAGCTTCTCGCCGAACGACATTCGGAAAAAGAAAAAGCAAGAAGCCTATACTGGTATTCGTTAAAGCAGTACGAACTGCTAATTTTTGAGCGGATGGATGTTCAAAAATTATGAAAACCTTTAACGAATGGGTATAGGCTTGCTCCTGTATGTTCTAACTCTGTTACGGTGTTAAAAGTTAACAACGAATTAAGAAATTTGCAAGTACTTTTTTCGGGTACCGGAAACTATTACAAGAATCATACCAGAACAGAGGCTTTACATTCAGCCGCGTCTTGATCGCCATTAGATTATGTTTATATTGGGCTTATAGAACATCACGCCGCCGCGGCGCCTCCACCCTCTGTAACGGGGTGTCTCAAAATTGGAACAGCCGCTTGACTTTCGGCCACTTGCTACAGATGTAACCCGGATAGAAGGCGCTTTGTTCCCGTCAAATCTGGCGCACTGATCGCGGAGAGCTGACGCCCCCCGCAGGCGAGGGGCGCAGAGCCGCTGCTGCGGTGCCGCAGTTCAGCGGGGCTCAGGGCCTCTCAGCCGACCAAAGCCTTGTAGGCATCCGCCTTCATCAGGCTCTCCAGTTCCGCGGGCGCGGAGAGGCGGACCTTGACCATCCAGCCTTCGCCATAGGGATCCTTGTTGACGGTCTCAGGCGCATCCGCGAGCAGGGGATTGACCTCGATCACCTCGCCAGAGGCCGGCGCGAAGAGGTCGGAGACCGCTTTGACCGCCTCAATGGTGCCGAAAGCGTCGCCCTGTTTGGTGGCCGTGCCGGCCGGCGGCAGCTCGACGAATACCACGTCGCCCAGCTCGCCCTGGGCGTAATCGGTGATGCCGACCACGGCGGTGTTGCCCTGCACGCGAACCCATTCATGCTCTTTGGTGTAGAGAAGATCTTCGGGGAGTGTCATGATGTTCCTCCATTGGTTTTCAGGATGAACTGCTCGATATAGCTGGTATTGATGTTGCCGGAACGAAAATTCTCTTCGCTGAGGATCTGTTTGTGCAGAGGGATGGTGGTGGAAATCCCTTCGACGATGAATTCATCCAGGGCGCGCTGCATGCGAATGATCGCCTCCTCCCGGGTCGGGGCATGAACGATCAGCTTGGCGATCAGCGAGTCATAATTGGGCGGCAGGAGGTACTGGGTGTAAACGTGGGTATCGACGCGCACCCCCATGCCTCCCGGCACATGCAGGCTGGTGATCATGCCCGGCGACGGGCGGAAGCCGTGCGACGGATCCTCGGCGTTGATCCGGCACTCGATGGCATGACCGCGCATTTTCCAGAAACGCAGATCGGCGCGCAGCCGGGCCCCGGCGGCGAGACGGATCTGCTCCTTGACGAGGTCCAGCCCGAAGACCATCTCCGTGACCGGATGCTCGACCTGGATGCGGGTGTTCATCTCCATGAAATAGAAACGGCCCTTGCTGTCGAGCAAAAACTCGATCGTCCCCGCGCTGCTGTAGCGGACCCGCCTCGCCCCCTTGATGGCCGCCGAACTCATTTCGCGGCGCAGCCGCGGCGTGACGGCGGGCGATGGAGTCTCCTCGATCAGTTTCTGATGTTTGCGCTGCACCGAACACTCACGCTCGCCGAGGGAGACGACATTGCCGAAAGTATCGCCGAGGATCTGCACCTCGATATGGCGAGGGGACTCGAAATACTTTTCCAGATAGAGGTCGGCATTGGTGAAAGCCGCCCGCGCCTCGGTCTGCGCAGTATTGTAGGCATTGGCCAGCTCATGAGCGTAGCGAACCACGCGCATGCCGCGCCCGCCGCCGCCGGCCACCGCCTTGATGATGACCGGATAACCGATCCTGGCCGCCACCTCCGCTGCCGCCTTGACGCTGAGGACGGTGCCGTCGGAACCGGGAATTACCGGCACACCGGCGTTGCGCATGGTATCTTTGGCCCGCGCCTTGTCCCCCATCAGAGAGATCACCTCCGGAGTCGGGCCGATGAAGACAATCCCGCAGGAGGTGCAAATATCCGCAAAATGGGCGTTCTCGGCGAGGAATCCGTAGCCCGGATGAATGGCCTCGGCATTGGTGATTTCGGCGGCGCTGATGATATGAGGGATATTGAGGTAGCTTTTAGGGCTGGGAGCCGGACCGATGCAGACCGCTTCGTCGGCGAAGCGGATATGCAGGCTGTTGGCATCCGCCTCGCTGTAGACTGCGACCGTGGCAATGCCTAACTCCTTGCAGGCGCGGATGATGCGCAGGGCGATCTCGCCGCGGTTGGCTATGAGTATTTTTTTGAACAAACGCATCCCTGATTTAGAGTCAAGAGCGGGCTGGCCTCTCCCGCTCAGGAGGCCGGTTCAACCAGAAAGAGAGGCTGGTTGTATTCCACGGGTTGGCCGTTCTGGGCCAGTATCTTGACGATTCTGCCGCTGCATTCCGCTTCGATCTCGTTCATCAGCTTCATCGCCTCGATGATGCAGAGCACTTTGCCGGGTTCAACAGTGTCGCCCTCGCGTATGTAGGGATCGGCCTCGGGCGCGGGCGCGCGGTAAAAGGTCCCCACCATGGGCGCCTTGATCTCGGCATATTGGCCGGGGTTTTCAGCCGGCGCCGGCGTCATGGCGGCGGGGGTATGATGGGGCAGCGGGGTCACCGCCGGCAGCGATGGCGCGGTCACGATCTCAATGGCCCCGCTGCGTCCGCCGCCGGCGCCGGCGATCCCTTTGCTGATCCGGACCTTGCGTCCCCACCAGTAGGTGATCTCCAACTCGCCGATCTGGCTCTCTTCGACTATCTTGACCAGTTCCCTGATCTCTTTGGCACGCATGCATACTCCTCTTGGTTGATCCCGGTCCTATCGCACCCGTTCGACGTAGCTCTCCGTGCGCGTATCGATCTTCAGCTTTTCACCCTCTTCGATGAAGAGGGGCACGAGCACGGTTCCGCCGGTCTCGAGGACCGCTTTCTTGGTCGAACCGGAGACCGTATCCCCGCGTACCCCTGGCTCCGTCGAGGCCACCACCAGTTCGACGAAATTGGGCAGCTCGACGCCGATGGGGTTTTCGCTGTGCAGCAGGACGGTGACGGTCGCGCTCTCCTTTAAAAAACCGACACCGGAGCCCAGCATCCCGGCCGGCACACTCAGCTGCTCGTAGGTCTCATTGTCCATGAGCAGCAGCTCCTCGCCCTCGCGGTAGAGATACTGCATAGGCCGCCGTTCGAGGGAAGCCTCCTCCACCTTGTCGCCGCCGCGGAAAGTCTTTTCGAGGATGCGGCCGGTCTTGAGGTTGCGCAGTCTGGTGCGGACGTAGGAACCGCCGCGGCCCATCTTGAAATGCTGGAATTCGAGGAGCGCGCAGGGCTCGCCTTCCAGTTCGATCACATATCCTGTCCTGAAATCTGCTGTTGTCGCCATAATACTCTCGTTCAGCTCCGTTCTGAATCCAAATGCTTGCACTCATCCCCGCTTGCGTAAAAGCGCCGCCCGTTCGTCCTGCAGCAGCGCCATGATGCTGCGGGGATCGGCGCGTCCCTGCAGAGCCTGCAGGATTTTGCCGGTGAAAAACCCGGCCAGTTTCTCTTTCCCGCCCAGCCAGGCCTCGGTTTCGGCGGGATGGGCGGCCAGCGTCTCCTGCACCATGAGGCGCAGTTGTCCGCTGTCGTGGATCTGGTCGCCCTCCTCGCGTTCGATCGCGGCCGCCGGGGAGAGTCCGTTCTCCAGTCCCTCCTCAAAGATGCGCCGCGCTGCCTGCTGGTGGATCCGGCCCCGGCTCAGCGCTTCAAGCAGCACGGCGAGGTGTTCCGGCGTCATTCTGAGCTCCTGGACGGAGCAGCCGCTCGCATTGGCGGCGCGCAGCACCTCACCCATCACCCAGTTACTGGCCAGTTTTTTGTCCTCGATGCGGACGGCAAGACGCTCGAAATAGTCCGCCACTCCAGGATCACTGGTCAGAAGCGCGGCGTCATAGGCCGGCAGGCCAAAGTCGCGCTCATAGCGCGCCTTGCGCGCCTCGGGCAGCTCCGGCAGCTGCCGCCGCTGCTCCTCGATCCACTCCACGCCGATCCGGACCGGCATCAGGTCGGGCTCCGGAAAATAGCGATAGTCATGGGCCTCTTCCTTGCTGCGCATGGGCTCGGCTGCATTGCGCGCCGGATCCCAGAGCAGGGTCTGCTGCTCGACCCGGCCGCCGGCTGCGAGCAGTGTCCCCTGCCGCTCAATCTCAAAGGCGAGGGCGCGCTCAACGTGCCGGAAGGAATTCATGTTCTTCAATTCGGTCTTGACGCCCAGAGTATCGCTCCCGGCGGGCCGGAGGGAGATGTTGGCGTCGCAGCGCAGGCTGCCCTCCTCCATATTGCCGGTGCTGATATCGAGGTAGCGCACCAGCTGGCGCAGCCGCTGCATGAAATCGGCCGCCTCGGCCGGAGAGCGCAGGTCGGGTTCGGTCACCAGCTCGAGCAGGGGCACGCCGCAGCGGTTGAGATCGAGCAGGGTTTCGTCCGCGCCGACAAAAGCTTCGGCGTGGATCGACCGGCCCGCGTCATCTTCAAGGTGAATGCGCCGGATGCGGATGGCCCGCTCTTCCTCGCCCTCGCCGGAGACCGTCATGCTTCCCCCGGAGGCGAAGGGCAGATCGAACTGGGAGATCTGATAACCCTTGGGCAGGTCCGGATAAAAATAGTTCTTGCGGGCAAAGAGCGAAACCGGATCGATCCTGCAGCCGGTGGCCAGGGCGAGCCTGGCGGCCAATGCAAGCACCTTCTGGTTCAACACCGGCAGCGCACCCGGCAGGCCCATGCAGACCGGGCAGACCTGGCTGTTGGCCTCCGCACCGAACTGGACGCTGCAGCCGCAAAAGATTTTACTCCGGGTCTGCAGCTGGATATGCACCTCAAGTCCGATGACCACCTCAAAAGGGCTCGAGACCTCCGCTGTCGAAGCGGCGCCGCTCGGATAGAGCCCGGTGCGGCCCGTGCTCATCGCCGCTTTCATGACAGCTCCTGGAAAGCGCGGGCGGGCGCATAGCCTTTTTCAAGCCGGTGACCGGCGGCCAGCAGGAGCGGTTCCGAGAAGGCGGGGCCGATCAGCTGGGCCCCGATGGCAAGCCCGGCACCGTCCCGGCCGCACGGCAGAGCCAGAGCCGGTATACCGGCCATATTGACCGAGATGGTGAACACATCCGAGAGGTACATGGCGAGGGGATCGCCGGCCTTTTCGCCGATGCGGAACGCCGTCGTCGGGCAGACCGGCGTCAGCAGCAGATCACAGGAGCGAAAAGCCTCATCAAAATCCCGCTGCAGCAGGGTGCGCACCTTCTGGGCCTGGCTGTAATAGGCCTCGTAATAGCCGCTCGAAAGCACAAAAGTGCCGAGCATGATGCGCCTTTTGACCTCTGCGCCGAATCCCTCACTGCGCGAAAGGGTGTACATCTCCTCCAGCGTGGCGGCCGCCGGACTGCGGCGACCGTAGCGGGCCCCGTCGAAACGCGCCAGATTGGCGGAGGCTTCGGCGTCGGCGATGATGTAATAGGCCGCGATGGCATAGCTGCTGTGCGGCAGGGAGACCGGCACCAGCTCGGCGCCCTCAGCCCGAAAAAAATCCGCGCACTCCTCCACTGCGGTGCGCACGGCCTCTTCCATTCCCTCCGCCGGAAAATACTCGCGGGCAAGCCCGACGCGCAGCCCCTTGAGATCGCGTTCCATAGCCGCGCGGTAGTCGGGGACCGGTTCCATGCTGCTGGTGGCATCGGCGGGATCATGCCCTGCGATCACCTGCAGCAGATCGGCGCAGTCCGCTGCCGACCGGCTCATGGGGCCGATCTGGTCGAGCGAGGAGGCGAAAGCGACCAGGCCGTAGCGCGAAACCCGCCCCCAGGTCGGTTTGAGACCGACGACGCCGCAAAAAGAGGCGGGCTGGCGGATGGAGCCCCCGGTATCGCTGCCGAGAGCCGCGGTGCACAGACCGGCGGCTACCGCAGCAGCGGAGCCGCCGGAGGAGCCACCAGGCACGCGCCCGGGATCGGCAGGCAGACGCACCGGACCATAGGCCGAGTGCTCGGTGGACGACCCCATGGCAAATTCATCCATGTTGGTCTTGCCGAGAAAGATGGCATCCGCATCGGCGAGCCGTTTGAGCACAGTGGCCGAAAAAGGCGAACGGTAGCCGGCCAGAATCCTCGATCCGCACGTGGTCGCACCGCCGCTGTACGCGATGTTGTCCTTGATGCCAAGAAACATTCCTGCGAGCCTGCCGGCGGTGCCCTGCGCCACTTTGCGGTCCACGCCGGCAGCCTGTTCGAGCGCCTTCTCCGTAAAAACAGAAAGAAAGGCGTTCAAGTGAGCGCCTTTATCGATGTGCTGCAGATATATTTCAGCCAGGTGCGTACAGCTGATCGACCCGGTGGCGAGAAGGCTCTTGATGGATTGGAAATCGACGCAACCAGTATGCAAAAGCGTTATCCTTGCAGGTGACGGGAAAGACTCTATTCCTGCTTGTTCTCCTTCGGGCCCACTTCACCGCGTGCAGCGGAGTGCGAGGTGGTATCTTCAATTTCATTGGCGGCCTTTTTGAACTCTTTAAGGCCCTGCCCCATCCCTCTGGCCAGCTCGGGGATCTTTTTCGCCCCAAAAAGCAGTACCAGGACCAGGATGATAATTACCCATTCAGTCGGGCCAATGCCCATAGTAACCTCCAGATATGCTGTAATGTTACCCCTATTTGCGCAGCTCTTCGGTGACGTCCAGCTCCCGCTTGACATCATCGGTGGCTTTTTTCAATTCGCGCATGGCCTTGCCAAGACCCCGTGCCAGTTCCGGCAGCTGTTTGGAACCGAAGAGTATCAACGCGACGAGAACAATGACGAACATCTCGTCGACACCTATACCGGGCAGCATGAGATCCTCCCGTAAAAGAATAAAGAAATATAGAGCACCGGCTGATCAGAAGCAAGCAAAATTGTTCAGGCGAACCAGCGCAGGACGTAGGCCGCAAGGATGATCCCGATCACGCCGATGATGTTCAAATTGAAGGTGAATCCGAATGTGAACGAGATGATGACCAGATTGATCAGGACGGGACTGAATCCGATGCTGGCCGATTTCAGCAGAAAATCCTTCACCACCCCCTCAGGCAGGATCACCCCCAAGGCTTCGCCGATAGTCGAGCCGATGAGCGCTCCCAAAACCACTGCAATCAGGATCATCCCGATCGAGAACTTTCTTTTAATGCGGTATCTGTCTTTGGATAGCATGGCTTCCTCCTCCCCCTCACCGTTAGGATTTCAGATCGGACTCTTTGGGGATCAGACTGATCTCCCCATCATCTTCATTGCGCAGCAGGGAGAAGATGGCCCGGCCGATGCCGGCCAGGATATAGAAAATCATGAAGGGAAAGAGGACATAATCGGGATAGACCAGAAAGAGGGCAGAGATGACGAAGAAGAGGACCAGCTTGAGGCGGTTGAAGCCCTTTTCCCTGATGGAGAAGCGCGGCATGCCCTCGTAGCGGATGGTGCTGGCCATGAGCAGGCTGACGACCGGGACCAGGCCGACCAGGATGCGCAGCAGCAGATCCCACTGCACGCTCTGCTGGAGGATGACACAACCAGCGAGGGTGACCCCCGCCATGGGAGCAGGCAGGCCGAGATAGTCGCTCTTCTTACCCTCCGCCATGGTGAAGACGTTGAAACGGGCCAGCCGGAAGGCCGCGAAGAGCACCGGAAAGAAAGCGAGGATCAGTCCGAGCGGAGGGTGCAGCGTCTTGAGATGCACGGCATAGACCAGCACAGCGGGCGCCAGGCCGGAGGAGATGACATCGCCGAGGGAATCCATCTGCAGGCCGAATTCATTGCTCTGACCGGTCGCGCGGGCGATGCGCCCGTCCAGAGCGTCAAAAACCGCGGCGAAAAAGATCAGCCAGGCGGCGGTGACATAATTGCCTTCGATGGTCTGGATGACCGAAAGAAATCCGCAAAAAATATTCAGCGCAGTGAAAAGATTGGGTACGTTGATGTAGGTGCGCTTCCTTGATGTCCGTTTTTTTTTGGTATCCATCTCACCTTATGATCATCTCTTCCCCCGAAGCGATCAATCTCCTTTTGGTTTTCGGCGTCATTGCCGGTGCCCCGATTTTTCAGGATTTGGTGTGCGGCCGTCATCTCTTAGGCCGGCCCCGCCGCCTCTCAAGCGGAGAAGAGCCTGCTCTTCACCTGGGCAAGGTTCTCCGCCACGCGCGGATTATCACCATCAAGAATACCCATCTCGGGATGGCGCAGATCGATCGTGCGCACCGTGTTCAGGCTGATCTCATCGGCGAGAAGGAGCCGGTTCTGGTGGCGCCCGAACTCCAGCCGGAGATCGACGAGCTGGAACTCCCGGCGGCGCAGGAAAGCCTTCAGCACGGCGTTGCTTTTCGAAGCCAGCCGGTGCATCTCCTTGATCTCCAGAGAGGTCGCATGACCGAAGGAGACCACATGATCCTCGTTGATCATCGGATCATCCCGCTCCTCATCCTTGAGGTAATACTCGATGA
>DAOOPF010000140.1:0-8788 GCA_035388125.1 bacterium
AGGTCGGTGCCGTCGCCGACGATGATCAGGGTGCGCTGCAGCTCTTCGGCGATGCGCTGGCTCTTTTCACGGTTGGATTCGACCAGTTTGACCTGGCAATCCTTGTCTTTTTCCAGCTCGGACGCCACCATCCTTCCGACCCTGCCTCCGCCCAGGATCATCACCTTCTCGATTCTGTCGTCGCTTTTGCCCAGGATCTCCAGCAGGCGTGCCACCAGCTCGGTTTTGGTGATGAAGAAAAGCTGATCGCCGCGGATGACGCGATCCTCACCCCCGGGGATGATGGTCCGGTTGGCGCGGAAGATGGCCACAGCCCGGAAGAGAAGATCAGGATTCTCCCGGTCGATCTCCTGCAGGGATTTATTGAGGACCGGGGAGGAGAGATCGAGGCGCACGCCGATCAGCTGCACCTTGCCATCTTCAAATTCGATGACATCGGTTGCCGCCGAGCGTTTGGTCAGCCAGACCAGCTCGCGTGCGGTTTCGCGTTCGGGATGGATGATGAAATCGATACCCAGTTCCTTCTTGCCGAGCAGGGCATCTTCACGGCTGAATTCGGGATTGCGCAGCCGGGCGATCTTGATCTTGACCCCCGCCTTGGCAGCGGCCAGACAGGCGAGAATATTCACTTCATCGTTCGGGCTGACCGCCACCACCATTTCACAGTTGCGCAGTCCCGCCTCTTCAAGGAGAGAAGGGGAGGCGCCGTCCCCGTGGATGACCAGCGCATCGAGGGCATCCTGGGCTTTGCGGACCACCGCCGCATCCTTTTCGATGACCGTGACGTCGTGATCTTCCGAACTGAGGTACTCGCAAATATAGGTGCCCACCAGACCGGCACCGATGACAAGAACTTTCATGCTTTACGTTTTAACTCCTGCCAGCTCCACTGCGCATGGGGCTGCCCGCAGCTGCTGCTTTGTGGCGTTGTGCGCTCCCCATGCTGTTTTTCCGGATAATATAGACTAAATTTGCCGTTTTTGCAAGCGATATTCAATCCCTGCCGGGCAGCGTATGGTACGGTCATAAAAACGAGCTTCCATTGCCTGCATCCGGACCGTGCTTCAGCACGCGCGCCCGGCGGGAATGAGGTTGCCGTGTTTTTCGTAGTAAAATGAATTTCGCAAACCGGAAGAAATATTCATGGCCTTGGGCGGGTTGTATTTCTATAGTGAATCCCGTACTAATTCCTTCCCCAGCGCCTCGAGGTTGGATCGGAGAACGCGATCGGAAAACGCACAGTGAAGCACTTCGCCGGCAAGGATAAGGCGGGTGGCATCTGCACTGAGGTTTTATGAACACGTTCTGGACAAGCGGAACCTCAACTCCACCGTCAGAAAGATGGTGACAGCCTTGGCATCTTTTTCTGTGAAAACGCAGCTCTGCTCTCAAATTCTCATCATCTCAGCCGGCGGCTATCTCAACAAGACCGCGGGAGCACAGATCGCAGAGGCCGCTGCACAGCCTCAATTTGCCTCCATCAGTAAAGTCGTTCTGGTGGTCGAGGGGGTGCAGGCGGCCAACAGTGTCGGCATCTCCTATCTGCTCCAGCTCCTGGAGACTCTTAAAAGCCGGCAGGGGGGACTGGCCCTTGTGAGAGCCAATCCGAGCCTGCTGAGAAGTCTCGGCATCATGGGCCTCTTCAGTCACGCTTTCAAGGCAGAGAGCGTGCGGGAAGCGCTCGACCTGCTTTCACCATAAAAATGGCTATCCTGGCGGCTTTTACATTCTGAGATGAAAGCCGTGACGGTGTGCCAGCGGATCTCATGGATCAACATCTTAAAAAATTCTTCGAATTTTCCCTTGACCTGTTCTGCATTGCCGACGGGAAGGGGAATTTCATTGAAGTCAATCCCGCTTTCAGCCATACCCTGGGCTGGTCGCGGGAGGAGCTTCTCTCCCGTCCTTTCTGGGAGCTGATCCATCCGGACGATCACAAAAAGACCGTCCAGGAGATCGAGCGCATGCGGCACGGCCAGCCGGCATTCGCCTTCGAGAACCGTTTTCTCAGCGCCCGGGGCGGCTATCGCCATCTGGTCTGGAATGTTTTCCCCGAAGCCGGCAGTGACCTCCTCTTCGCAGCGGCGCGTGATGTGACCGACAAGAAGAGCTCGGAGAAACAGATGCGCGAGATGGCCGCCCGTCTGCAGCAAAAGATCCTGCAGCTGCACGAACTGATCGACACCGGCATCGACATCATCCGCATCGATCAGTCGGAATCGTTGATCGAACTGGCGCTGCGCCGGGCTACAGCCCTGACCGATGCCACGCGCGGTCTGGTCTTTATCGAGAAACCGGACGGGACCACCGAACAGATCGCTTTTCCGGCCGGGACGCCCGAGCCGCAATCGGATAATGTGGATATCATTCAATCGGGCTTTGAATGCCTCGGCCATCAGTACACCTTCATGGCGGTCGGCAAAGAGAATCATCACGCCCATGCCCGTTTCGAGACCGTCGACAAGATGCTTCTGCACCTCATCAGCCAGCAGGTGCGCACCGCCCTCGAAAACCGGTTCTATGTCGGCGAGATGCTGGAAAAACAGCGTCTGACCCGGGATGTGGAGCTGGCTTCCACTATTCAGAAAACCATCCTGCCTGTCTCTCTTCCAGTCATCCCCGGCTACCAGTGCGGCGGTTTGAACATCCCCTCCAAGGAGGTCGGCGGTGACTATTACGAGATCATCTCCCTTCCAGACGGCCGCTATGCCCTGGTCATCGCCGACGTCGCCGGCAAAGGGATCTATTCAGCCCTGCTGGTGAACAGCCTGCACGCCGCCCTGCATGCCTATCTCGAGAGTGGCATCCCGCTCGAGGAGATGACACAGAAGCTTAACCGGCTGATGTTCGATGTTACCACCGCCATGCTCTTCACCACCTGTTTCATCGCCCTGCTTGAACCGGTATCGGGCAATGTGGAGTATATGAATGCGGGCCATTTGCCGCCCATGCTGGTGCGCGGGGAGGGCGCGATCGAGACGCCGATGGCTGGCGGGCCGCCTTTGGGGTGCCTGCGCGAAGGAATTCGCTACGAGAGCGGCACCTTCAAGCTGCATCCGGGCGACGGATTGCTGCTCTATACTGATGGCATCCCCGAAGCGGCCGATCCGGCCGGCGAGTTTTACCAGAAATCCGGACGGTTTGAGGAGATTTTACTCAGGATGAACCGGGAGAAGGGCGTGTGTGACACGGAGATGATTGTTGCGGATGTGCGTGATTTCACACGGTCCGATCTGTTCGATGACGACATCACTCTTCTCTACCTGCGGCGCAACGTCAGGCAGGTCGCTGTGCCGGCTCCCGCGCAGGAGGAGACCGGGGTCAGCGCATAAAGATGAGCGCGACGCCGGCCATGGAGATGAGGGTGCCGATCACCGCCCGCAGGGTCGGCCGGTGGCCGTAGATGATCCAGACCAAAGGGATGAGCAGGACGGGGACGGTCGCCAGCAGAGTCGAGGCGACGCCGGCTTCGGCATACTTGACCGCCACATTGGCCAGCCAGACTCCCAAATAGGGCCCGATGAGTGAAGCGATGAGGATGAAGCGGGAGGCTTTTTTATCGGTGACAAATATTTTCATTGGCGCTAATCTCTTCAGCACGACAGCGGCGCCCCACATCACCAGCGCGGCGGGCACCATCCGCAGGAGGGTCGCCGCCAGGGCCCCGATCTCCGTGCGGAAACCATATTTGGCCAGGATAACCCCTGCGGCCTGGCCGATCGCGGCCAGGATGCCGAGGATGATCCCCTTTAGTTTGACCCGGGGATGGTGATCCGTATTTTTCTCGTTCACGACCCAAAAGATGCCGGTGAAAGTGGTGATGATGCCGGCCAGTCCCACCCAGCTGAGATGTTCTCCCAAAAAGAACCAGGCGAAGGCGGTGGTGAAGACGGGAGAGAGCGAGAGCAGCAGGGTCGCCAGGCGGGAGCCGAGCACGACCAGGCACGAAAAGAAAGCCGCATCCCCCAACGCGAGTCCCACCACCCCGCTCAATCCAAGCCAGAGTTTCTGCTCCGCGCTCGCGGAAAACGGGAAAAAGGAACCGTCCTGGAAAAAGAGGGTGACACTGAGGAAAATACTGGCCAGGGTCAGCCGCATCAGGTTGGTGTTGAATGATCCGATCCGCTTGCCGAGAGCTTCAAAGAGGATGGCGGTGCTGCTCCACAATATGACCGCGGTCAGGGCGGCGATTTCACCTTGGTACGGCAAAGAGTTACCCTCTCGTTTAAAACCCACCCCGGAACAGGCTCCCGATACGAAAATTATCTAAAAATATAGTCAATAATGAAGCCATTTAAAAGCGGTTTTCTTCTGATTTCATCCTGTTTGACAGGATGACCAGCGGGTGGGCGCGGAGAACAGAGCGCTCTGAAAAAAGCCCTTGCAATTTTTCGCCAAATAGGTTACAATGGGGAAAGAAGAGCAAAACGGGATGGATTGCTGGTGCAGATTATCATCGACGGCTATAATGTTCTGCTGCGCGGCCGGCGTGCCGGTGCGATCGGCGCGGCCGAGCTGGAACGGATGCGGGAGGAGTTGACCCGCAAGGCGGCCGGATATGCCGCCTCCCGCGAAATCCGGATTACCCTGGTTTTCGATGGTCAGAACGGGGTGGGGGCGCCAGCCGCCGCTCCGGCTGGCAAGGTCAAGGTGGTCTTCTCCCGCCCGCCGGAAAATGCGGATGCTGTGATCAAAAAGATGGTTCAGGGGCACAAACAGCCGCGCAATATCCTGGTGGTCACCTCCGACCAGCCGCTGGCGCGCTTCGTTCACTCCTGCGGCTGCCAGCTGCTCTCCTCCGAGGCCTGGCAGCAAAAGATGGAGCACGGCCGTGACGAGGATCTGGCTGAAAAACACGGCCGCATCAACGACCTCAATCTGGATGAATGGATGAGGCTGTTCGGGGAAAAAAAGTAATCAGCGTCACTCCCTCCCGGGAGAGGCGCCTCTACCAGCGGTCCGGCGCACGTCCGGCCGCTTCCTCTTATTCAATCACCCACACCTGCACATCCCGCGCCTTGATCTCATGACCTATCTTCAGCTCCCGGCCGCGCGCGGTGAGATCCAGCTGCTGGTCGTGCACCAGATCCCGCAATCTGTACCTTCCTGTTTTCGCTACCTTAAGATCGACAGTCATTTGCTGATCCGATTCGCTGTGGTTGATCACAAAGAGGATCGATCCGGTTGGGGTTTGCCGCAGGCGGATCTCCACCGGGGCCTCCTTGCTGCCGTCGTGGAAACTGGTGAAAGGCCGCTCAACGCCGCTCCAGCGCACGATATTCCAGAGCAGGCGTTCATTGGCGCGGTCGGCCCGGAAGTGGTTGGCCATGCCGAGGAATGAACCGATAAAGAGGGTCTCGCCCTTGCCATATTTTCCGGCGGCCAGCGCGGCTGTGCCGTCGGCGAAGCGGGCCAGCACTTTGGCGCCGCCCCCGGACAACGGCACGACCGATTCGGCGAAATGGGATCCGCGCAAGGTGTCAGCGATCGTGAAACCCTGCATCAGCGGATGAGTCAGGTCGCACACCCCCATGGCCGGACGTTCGCCCATTTTGACCGAGCTTTCGCGCACCCCGAAGACCTGGTCCAGTCCCATCCCGGGAATGGCCGGCGCTGCAAAACCGCGCTCGTCATTCCAGGCCATCCGCGCCTCCGAGACGGCATAACCGCCGTCCGCGATGAATTTCTTCACTCCTGCGGCCGCCTCGCCCGTGAACATCAGGGGATAGGGGATGATGATCAGTTTGTAACCCGCCAGATCGCCTTTCTCCAGGTCGCGGCGGTGGATGAAATCGACCGGGATGTTGCGCTCGGTGAAGAATCGGTACCAGCCGAGCAGCGACTGCTGATGCAAATCCGCCGTGACGGTGCGCTGTTCGCCGCCGACCATCTGGGCGAGGGGATTGTAGACGATCGCGATCTGCGCCGGCACCGGATTCGATTCGAGCAGCAGTTTCATGTTATCGGTGATAATTCTGGCGGTCTTGCCGGCCGCGACCGCCCGCTCGGTGGTGCTGCCGTCGAGGTTGATCAACCCATAGCCGCCCGATTCATAGCCCGAGGACATCGGGTAGTATGCATAGATGTTGATCGCCCTGGCCCCCTTGGCGATGGCCGACCACATCCAGATGCGATGGTCCGCCGGAGTGATCGGATCGCCGATGTTGAGTCCGTAGGTGCCCTTGCCCGCCTGGAGCTCGCCGACGTAAAAGCCGCCGTTGCGCTTGTTGGCGCTGCGGGAGAAATCGACCGCGACCTGGAATTTCCACAGTTCCCAGTGGGTGCTGGGATGGCTGTGCTTGGGATAGAGGGAGGTGCCGTAATAGTCGATCTGCTCGGCCATGAGGAAATCGTCGGTGGCGCCGGCGCCGACATAGGGCGAGTAAAAGATCGAGGGCACGGCCGCGTGGGAGGTGATCACGTGAATTTTGTCGGCCTTGCGGATCGCTTCATAGCGTAGGCGCAGGTCGTGCGCCAGCTTTTCGTAGATAAAATTTTTCCAGTCGATAAAATCGGTATAGCTGAGGATGGTGCCGAAGCGGGGCGCGCTCACTTCGCTCCAGTCTGTGAAATTGCGGTACCAGGCCTGGTTGAGCGACTCCAGTGTGCCGTATTTCTTCTGCAGCCACTGCTGCAAGACGCGCATGGTATGGGGGCAGTAGCAAAAGGTCGCGTTGGGGACATAGTTGATATAGGCCCAGTTGATGATGTGGGGCTCGCTCCAGAGGTCCCAGCCGTGGAAATTGGGGTGCTGCATGGCCGCTTTGGCGGTCTCGGTGAAAAAGCTGAGCACAGCCTCCTGGACCCCGGCGTGATCGCTGCAGCAGCCCGGAGCGGCCTGGGGCGTCACCTTGTCGCCGCTCTGGGCCTCGAACAGGCCGTCGGGGAAGCGTTTGGCCACCCAATCGGGGGCGGAGTCGACGTACATCTGGCAGATAACGCGCAGCCCCTGTTCGCGGGCCAGCTCGCAGAGGAGGTTGAGGTTCTCGAAATGGTATTCGCCCGGCCGGGGCTCGCAGTGGGCCCACTCGACCCAGGTGCGGACGGTGTTGAAGCCGAGGGATTTGATCTGGGCGAGGTCCTTGCGCCACTCCGACCGCGACTGCGGAGTGATGGTCGAGAGCATGGGGGCGCGGGCGATGCCGCCGCTGTACCAAGCGGAGACGGGGAGGAAATCCGGCGTACGCTGGAACCCCTCCTGGGTGAAAGCTTGCACAGTGAACAGCAAGAGGAACAGCAGCCCGGTGTATTTTTTCAGCATAACTCATCTCCTTTGCGGCCGGCGGCCGGCTGTCCGGTTTATTTTACCGGGAGTGGCAGTGCCGGAAAATTTTCACGGAAGCGCTGCTCGCTTTCCAGCATCAATTTCTTCCCTTCAGCGATCTCTCGATTGCCCTGCTCCATCTCCTCCTGCCCTTTTTTGAGATCCTGTTCTGCTTTCTTGATCCTGTCCTCACCATCCTCTACCCTTTTTTCTCCTGTTTGGACGAGTTTGTCGCCCTTTTCCCAATCTTTGGCCAGCTGCTCCTTGAGATCCGCCTGGTTTTGTGCATCCACGGCGTGCCCCCGCATCAGGTCTGCGGTCGAAGCCGATTTGCCTGCACAGCCGGTCAGGAAAAGCAGAGACAACCCGGCCAGGGCCAGCGTTTGTAGAACCGATCTGTTCATGATATTTCTCCTCCCCAGTAGATTATTAAAAGCGTTATAGTGGTCATTACAGTGCATTAATTTAGCGTTTCATGGTTATTTTTACAAGTCATTTGTGGCCGCGAGCTGTTCCGGCGAGCCTGCAAGACGATCCGGGATGGATTGTGCCGGGCATGCGGTTTTTGGGGTGTCATTGCGACCCGAGCGGTGACCTGTCAGCGTACACCAATTCGCAGTCTTTAGCTTATTCCCTTGATTATCAGATACGGATTGGCTACTTTTAAACCGGGCAGGAAACAACAGGGGGGAGGAGAGGGGCTGAAACTCTGTTAATGGGAGTCTTTCTACCCTCCCTTTACAGGGACACCATCAGGCTTTTCAGTAAAGGCGATCAAACCAGGAGGAAAACCATGATCCATCGCATGCACGCTTTCCTGCTGCTGGCGTTGTCCGCAGCGGTCGTCGCAGGGACAGAGGAGAGCCGGCAGCCGGCCGGCGGGTGGCAATCTCCACCCCCGGAAATACTGCAAGTCCTGCACGCGCCCCAATTGCCCTCGGTTTCGACCTCACCCACCGGCGCGTACCTGCTGTTGATGGATCCCGCCACCTATCCGCCGCTCGCCAGCCTGGCCGCGCCGATGCACAAGCTGGCCGGCATGCGGGTGGATCCCGCAGTCAACGGACCCTATGGATCTTACGGTGCGGCTTTTCCGCGACTGGTCAGGGTTGAGGATGGCGCCGAAACTCCTCTCGCTCTGCCGGAGAACGCGGAAATTTATGGTTTGAGCTGGACTGCGGACGGTGGACGTTTCGCCCTGACCGTCAAACACGCCGGCCGCATCGGGGTCTGGATCGGCTCGGTCAGCGGGGAGCTGACCGAAATTGCGGGCCTGGCCGTCAACCCCCTGCTCGGCTCCGCGGCTAGCTGGCTGCCGGACCAGAAGCATCTGCTGGTGCGCCGCATCCCCGCGCGCGGTGCGCCGCCCCAGCCGCCGCCCATTCCGGCGGGACCCAAGATTCTCGCCGGTGTCAAAGCGACCGCCCGCTCCACCTACGAGGCCCGCAACCTGCTCGAAACCGGGCACGATGATGCCCTCTTTGATTATTACACTCTCTGCGAACTGGTCGTCATGGATCCGGC
>DAOOPF010000141.1:0-8704 GCA_035388125.1 bacterium
CCTCCGGCTGATTGTAGATCCAGAGCGGCCGGCGGCGTCCCTCGCGGGTGCCCCAATAGGCGGGATGGGTCATGAGCGAATCGGCGATATAGACCATATTGGAGTCGATTGCGCCGGTCGAGCGTTCGTTGTAGGAGCAGATGATCTGGAAGTTGAAGCCCTGGCCGTTATAGCGCTGCCACAGCCGGTCGGCTGTATCCAGAAGCCCCTTGATGCCGGTATTTTCATACGATTTCTCTCCGAACCAGTCGACGACGAAACCATCGATGCCGGAGGCCCAGGCGAGGAGGATATCATACTCCCAAACCAGGGGATCGCGAGATGAGAAGAACTCGAAGAGACTGGTATCAGCCTGTCCGCCCTTGTATTCCGGCTTCCAGTGGCGCAGGGAGGAATCGGCGCTGGCGTGGTCATACCACGGTTCGTACCAGGCCAGAACGAGCTTGTCGCAGCCGGCATCCTCGCGCCAGTAGCCAAAATCAGCCTCGCGATAGTTTTCCTGATCGCCGAGGGAGATAATGAATTCGCTGTGGCCTGAGGTGAGGAAATAGCCTTCTGGCAGAGTCGAAACATCGACATAGACGCGATATTCACCGGGCAGCAGGGTTCTGAAGAGGTACTTGCCTTCAGAGTTGGTGAGCTGCTTGGCGGTCTCGCCGGTGTTGATCTCCTCGAGGCGGAGCAGGACATTGGGGATGCCCGGTTCGCCGGGATCCTGCAGGCCATCACGGTTGATGTCGAACCAGACGAAATCGCCGATGCTGCCATAGTTGGAGCGGTAGCCGAAATCAGCATCACGGCGGTGTTCATCCGGAGCCAGGCAGACCGTCATGGGATTGTTAAAGGTGCTGGTGACGTAGCTGCGCGGCAGGGTCGTTTCATCGACGCTGACAATGTAGCAGCCCGGTACGACATCATCGAAGAGATAGTTGCCGTTTTCGTCTGTCACAGTCTCAGCGACCGGATGGCCCAGGGTATCGGTGAGGACGATGCGGATGCCGGGCAGGCCGAATTCGTCGCCGTCCTGCACGCCGTCGGCATCGGTGTCTTCCCAGACATAGTCGCCCACGGAGGCGAGCTTGATGAGGCCGGCATCCCAGGTGGAATCATGGACCGCCAGGCCCAGGCTGATATCCGTGGTCCGGCCGTTGGTGCGGTCGGCGTCGCTGTCGCGGGCGTCATTGCCGCCCTGATCCGTTCCCGTGAAGATATAGTGCGCGGGGAGGGTGAAACGCAGGGCATAACCTCCAGGCGGCAGATTCGGGAAGTAGTAAAAACCGTCCACATCGGTGCGGATTGAGTCGACCGGCAGGCCATCGTCGTTGAGCAGGGTGACGGCGACATCTTCCACAGGTGACTCGCCCGGCTCTTGCAGGCCGTTCATATTGACATCATGCCAGACATAATCGCCAAGCGATGAGAGCTCATAGAAACCGGCTCCCCAGGTGAGATCGTTCTCGCCCTGGCCCAGCACTGTCAGGATGGTGCGGCTGGTGGACATGTCGGCATCGCTGTTGACCATGCTGGTGGTATCCGCCGTGAACAGGGTCAGCGCATAACCGGCCGGCGGCACGAAACTGAGGAAGTAGCTGCCCGGAGCGAGACGGTCGAAAAGGAAGGCGCCGTCGGCAGCGGTGACCTGCTGGGCGAGGAGAGCGCCGGCAGGATCGTGGAGGCGGACGGTGACGCCACTCATCGGCAGTTCGCCTTGCTCGCGGACGCCGTCACGGTCGATGTCATACCATGTATAGCTGCCGATGGAAGCCAGCTGCAGATAGATGCCGGCGTCCCAGGAGGGATCGTTTTCGCCGGGCAGAAGCGTGGTGACTTCCGTACGGGCTGTGGTTTCATTGACCTGGTAGGCATCGCTGTCTCTGGTGTCTTCGCTGCCCTGGTCTTTCGGGCTGAGAATGACCGGGGGTGGTGCGACGAAGCGGACATAGTAGTCACCGGGCAGCAAGTCGGTGAAGTGGTAATGGCCGAAGCCGTCGGTCGTGGTCTGGGCGACCTGGGCATCGTTAGCCTTGAACAAAGTGACCTGGATACCGCCGATCCCCTGTTCCTCAGCATCCTGGATACCGTCGTTGTCCTCATCCTGCCAGACATAGTCGCCGATGGAGGCGAGCTGGATAAGGCCGGCATCAAGGCTGAGGTCGTTTTCCCCCGGAGAGAGGCTGAATGCCGGGGTGCGATTGGTAACGGGATCCGGATCGCTGTCGACGGCATCATCACTACCGGCGTTGGCAGTGGTGAAGATGGTGCCGTCGGGCAGAGCGAAACCAATGGTATAGCTGCCAGCAATCAGCTCTGTGAAGAGATAGTTGCCGGAGGCGTCAGTGGTATCGGTGGCCACTGCAGCGCCTTGCGCATCATAGAGAGTGACGATGATGCCGGGCACGCCGGGCTCGCCGGCATCCTGGAGACCGTCCTGATCGAGGTCGTACCAGACCAGATCGCCGGCGCTGGCGGGCTGGAAGATGCCCGCATCCATGGTGCGGATGTGGTCGCCGCCGGCGAGGGTGAAAGTACCGGTGCTGCCGGTGATACGGTCGGCATCGCTGTCCGCGGCATCATCGCCGGCATTGGCCGGGCTGAAGATAAAGCCTGCGGGCAGCAGGAAGCGGATCTCATAGGTTCCGGGCAGGAGATCGTCGAAGAGATAAAGGCCGTCGGCCTGGGTGCTGGTGCTGCCAACAAGAGTATTGGCACCATCGTAGATCAGCACGGTGACACCGGCGATGCCGGCCTCGCCGGCATCCTGGATGCCGTTGCCGTTGACATCGATCCAGACGCGGTCGCCGACCGAGGCGGGCTTGAAGATGCCGGCATCGAGATCAAGGCGATTCTCGCCAACAGCGAGGGTCACCTGCTGGGTTTTCCCTGTCGAGAGGTCGGCATCACTGTCGGCGGCGTCATCGCTGCCCTGATTGACCAGGGTGAATTCAAAATCGGCCGGGGCGACGAACTGAACCTGATAGGTGCCCGGCTCGAGGTTGGGGAAGTGATAGAGGCCGTTGTTATCGGTGGTAGTTGTTGCGATCTGGATGCCGGCGTTGTTGAGCAGACGCACCGTTACACCCAGGACACCGGCTTCGCCGCTCTCCTGGACGCCATCATGATCGCTGTCATTCCAGACATAATCGCCCAGTGCGGCGAGGGCGTAGAGACCACCATCCGCGCTGAGATCGGTTTCGTCGGGCGAAAGCGTATAGGGGGCGCTCTGGCCGGTGGCGGGATTGACATCGCTGTCGGCACCGTCATTTCCGCCCTGGTCCATGGGCGAGAAAGCATAGCCCTCCGGCTTGGTGATGCGGATGCTGTAGTTGCCGGGGGTAAGGTCGTCGAATAGGTAATTGCCGTTGCTGTCGGTGGTATCGACAGAGACGACTGCACCAGCCTCGTTGAGCAGGGAGACGATGACGCCGGCCAGGCCGGTTTCGCCCGTATCCTGCACGCCGTTGCGGTTGCTGTCGATCCAAACGCGATCGCCGATAGCAGCCGGTTTCAGGTAGATGCCGGCGTCCCAGGTTGGATCCTTTTCACTGGCTGCCAGAAAAGTAGTATCGGTCGCGCCCGTAGCCGGTCTGGGATCGCTGTCGAGGCTGTCGTCGGCTGCACTGTTGGCGGGGCTGAAGATGTAGCCATCGGGCAATCGGAACCGGGCGAAATAACCGCCGGGATGAAGATTGGTGAATTGATAGAGCCCATCAGAATCGGTGAGTGTGGAGTCGATGATGGTGTTGTCGGAGCGGTAAAGAACCACGCGCACGTCGGCGACACCAGCCTCGCCCGCATCCTGAACACCATCACGGTCGCTGTCGAGCCAGACGCGGTTGCCATAGGAGGCGTCAGCGCGATAGACGCCCGCATCCCAGGTGGTATCCTTTTCGGCGAGGACGATCTGGGTGGCCGGGGTTCTGCCGGTAGCCTTGTTGACGTCCGAGTTGGTGGCCGGATCGCTGCCGATGCCGGGGGTGAAATAGTAGCCGGCGGGGAGGACGAATTGGGTGAAATAGTTACCGGGGATGAGCTCCGGGAAGAGATAGTAGCCGGGCTTGCCCTCCATATTATCACCCGTGACGTTGGTGGCGATGAGGTAATCGTCTGAGGTGCCGGGCTGGCCGTCCGCACCGGCCTCATAGAGCCGGACGGTGATACCGTTGACGCCGCTTTCGCCCTCATCCTGGGTGCCGTTGAGGTTGTTGTCGAGCCAGACATAGTCGCCGTAAGCGGCGCCAAGACCAGGTTTGATCGCAATACCGACCTTGAAGGGCTCCGCTGGGAGGATCTGCGTGTTATCGTCAGTGCGGAAGGCGACGAAGCCAAACGAGTTCCAGGCGATTTCGCCATCATCCGGCGCGCCGACCGGGGCGCGCATGCTCCAGCGCAGCTCAACGGACTGCTGGGGCTGCAAAACGAGGCCGTCGAAATCAATCTTGAGGGAACGGACGGAAGTGATATCCGCGGGCGGATCAGTGGTCCAGTTGGGAGGTTCGCTGCCTGGAGGCCCGGCGGGTTCCACCTCCGGCCGGTTGGGATTGCCACTGGTCGAGTAGTAGACGGTGATGCCGCTGGGTCCGCTCACCGTGCCGGTAAGATTGGGCCGCCACTCGCTTTCGCGGGGAGAAAGATCAATAACACCGGCGTCGCCGATGAAAGGCAGGATATCGATGACGACCACCTTGCTCACCGGCACGTTGCCAACATTTTTAACGATCAGCTTGTAATCGGCGGTACCGCCGGGGACTGTCCAGCCGGTATCGGGGTAGCGGGTCCAGGAGCTGTCGGACTGGCCCTTGACCCATTTCACCGATTCGAGAGTGGCCAGCTCTCCTACTGTAATGACCACCGCGTTGCTGGCCGCAAATATTTCAGTTGTATTGTTATCTATATCGAGATCATAGGAGTCGGGGAGCTGTCGCTGCGCACCGCCGAAATCGAAGGTCGGATTGTCAAAACCGGCGATATAAGCGGTATTATTTACCTTGCTTGCCGGCAGAATAGTGCTTCCTAAAGTAGCGCTGAAGCGTATGTGAATACCGGTGTTGGACGCCAGATTGTAGGCCGAGGCGCCACTCCAGGACCAGCGCAGCAGGGTGCGGCCGGTGCTGTTGAAATTGTCGATTTTTTCGAACAGCGGCGCGGGTGTACCCGCCGGAGCGGAATTGAGCGTCCAGCTGCCCTCGACATAAGTCAGGTTGGGTTCGAGGAGATCCGCAATGACCGGATTCTGCAGGGGATCGACCGCCGGCAGCACGTTGCGCAGATAGAGATCGTAGGTAACCGTCTGGCCGGGTTTGTTGGCGGCAGTTGTGATATTGCTCTTTTCGATCCGAGGCCGGGCGTCACCGTCATAGATAATGACCGTGTTTTTGGCGGTCTTGGTAAAAGAGGTGGCCTCAAATTTATAAAAAAGACTGGCAGTATTGACAACCGAGTTGCCCGGAACCACTGGGATATCTGCACGGTCGACCGCGAGGACGGTGGCGGTGTAGCCGGGCTGGCTTCCGGAGGACCATCCAGTGAAGGGATAGGGGACGGTGCCGATGTAATAGCGCACCGCCGTGACATACTCACCGGCGGCCAAACCCAGCGAGGAGACCGGAATGGTGGTCAGATTGCTGTAGGAGGAGGTGCCGTAGCGGGTCCAGCTTGAGTTGAGGCTGGTTTGGTACCAGACCTCTCCCCTCGCCTGCAGGGAGGTGAGTTCGAGTTGGGGGGGGACGGCATCCTGTACGTAAACGCTGTCCAGGGGAAAATAACCCGCATTGGCGATATTGAGCCGATAAAGATAACTCGAGCCGATGGGAGCGAGGTTTGAGATGGTGGTATTCGACTTGGAGAGAGTCAATCCGGCCGTGGCCTCTGTGAGGGTATTGGTCACAGTCGTAGAACCCGAGACCGGCTCCTCTCCTCGAGGTGTGCCGGAGAAGAACATGTGGTTGACGATGCTCTGCCCGGTTCCGAACACCGAAGAGGGAAAAATCACCGTCACGCGCACCTCAGCCGGATAAGAGGTGCTGGTCGAACCGACGGCAACAGTGCCGAGGTTCCAGGTCACCGTGTTGGCGGTGCTGTCATAGACGCCGCCGTTGGTGGCGGAGACGAAAACGACCCCGGCAGGAAGTGAGTCGACGATAACGGTATTGAGCAGATCGAGGCCGCCGACATTGGGGCTGGGGTTGCGCAGACGCAGACGATAGGTCGTCTGCTGATCGAGCGCTCCACCGGCGGCCCGGTCCTTGACCGGGGTCATCCTGAAAGTGGCCGTGCTGGTGACCGTCGCGACCGGGCTGGTAGTCGTGTCGCTGTTGTCAGCCGTAAAGGTGGCGACATTCTCCGTGGTGGTGCCGTCCAGGGTGGTGCCGAGAGGGAAACGGGCCTTGACCAGGATCGTTCCGGTCGTGCCAGCCGCCAGGGGGGATTGAAAGACAAACCGGGCGGTGCGCGTCGCAGCGGTATAGAGGGCGGATTCGACAAAATCATCGCCTTCGAGGGTCACATCGCTGGCAGAAGCGGCTAATTCGACCGGCAAAACGTCGGTGATGACCGCGTTGATGGCGTTTTCGGTTGTGCTGGCGACTGTGTACTGGATCCGGTAGGTGATGGTGGCTCCAGAGGCGACTGTGCCTTCATCGGCCAGCTTGGTGATCTTGAGATTGACCACGGCCTGTGCCATAGTCGGCATGAGGAAAAGCGCTGAAAAAAACAGCATCCTCAAAACAGCGCGGGACCAGGTGCCAAGAACGCGCCGGTGTCCGTAAAAGAGGCCGAGTATCAGGTTTTGGTCCATAATCCAGAACTCCTTATTTTTCTGAGCGGCAACAACGCATACCCAAGCAGAAGGCATGGCATCAACACACGAGAAAGAGGCATCATGACACAGCATGATGCTCTTTACGCGGCTGGATTGCCCTGCAGAGACATTAAACCGATAAGTATGCGTCCGCCTCTAGGCAGTATGATCAAACCACTGCCATGGCTAAAAGGCGCAATACCGGTTCCGGTACTTTGATTGGATCGGATAAAAAAGGCAAAACTCCCCAGGAACCACAACCCGACACATCGTGCAAAAAAAGATCACTATACCAACATGATGCGGATGCAGCAAAAGATGCAGAGGCTAGAAGCAATTAGAATATACATTTTTGGCGAATTATAGTCAAGTATAATTATTTTATTCCGTTTTTTGTCACTTTTTTAACTGTATTAAATATAAAACGGCGGCAAGCGCCGTAAAACGCCTGCCGCCGTGCAAGAAATGAACAGCTTAAAAAATCGCAGAGTGCTACTTGATATAGACCATCCGTTTTACAGCATTGAAGAGCGGGGTTGCGATGCGGTAGAGGTAGACACCGCTTGCAGCCAGCCGGCCTGCATCATTGCGTCCGTCCCACTGGACTGAATAGTGCCCGGCGGACTGGCGGGTTTCGACCAGGGTGCGCACCGGCCGGCCGAGCAGATCATAAATGCGCACCGAAACCTCGTGCATGCCCTCCGGAAGATCGTAGAGGATGGTCGTCGAAGGGTTGAAGGGATTGGGATAGTTCTGCTCCAGGGTGAACCTGGCTGGCACAGCCGCCTCCGCCTGCTCAACTCCAACGGCTGAATATTCGGCGACACGCAGATCGTCGAAGTAGAGGGTTCCCGAGGTCAGGCTGCCGGGCTCGTAGCCGAGTTGGATGCTGTCGAAAGCGAGGGTGCCGTCGAGCCGGCCGTCGCCGAGCCAGCTGCCGGGGGCTTCGCTGTTCATCTCCCAGCTGATCAGGCGCCAGCCGTACCAGTTGACCTTGTACCAGGGGCTGACCTCATGGTTCTCGGCCGCTGCAACGGGAACGCGGTCGTCGACGGCAAAGCGGAAAAGGGTGCCGCTGTTATCGCCGAAGAGGTAGACCTGCAGGTAGCTGCTCTTGTCAAAGGTGACCGCCTTGGCAGGTCCGCCGAAAAGGTAGTCGCGCAGCAGCCAGGCGGGTGAGCCCGTGTTCCAGCCATAATCAATGGCGAAAGAGAGGGTGCTTGATGTCAGTGGATTGAGGACCAGTGAAGAACCGTAGGAACGGGTGCTGTCAGCAATGGTCCCCGTGGTCGTGCCGCTCGCCGAGGGCTGCCACCAGTTCTCCACGCCGTTTTCGAAGGCATCGATGGCGCGGGTGCGCCAGAAGGCGGCACCAGTTTTGAGGCGGACGGTCTTGATGCCGCTCTCCTCGTTGCCAAGGGTGTCGCGCAGCCCGGGGGCGATGAGCAGGGAGTAGAGCTGGCCGGGTTCAAGGTCCACGGAGGGCGCAAAGGAGAGGATGCTGCGTGAGCGGACGACATTGTGTACGAAGGTGTGCGGGATCGGCGTGGTCGTGCCATTCTTCTGCAGGGTGAAGAGAGCGGGCTGGATGGAGCCGGCGTCGATCACCTCATCAAAGGTGATGTTGAGGATTGGCCGGGCGTCCACTGCTGCTGAATTGGTCGGGGGATAGACCGCGGTGATACGCGGCGCGGCCATATCGCGGGGGCCGGTGCGAAAGTTGAGCACGAACGCATCCCCTCCCACCCTGTCGCCGTTGCCGTCCAGGGGATGGCCGTAGCGATCCACGCCAGTGGCGGCGATTGTGACCTGATAATCGGTCTCGAAATCGAGGGTGTCGGGTTTGAAGATCATCTGTTGATCGTTATTGCCCCAGACGAACTGGCCGCTCACAGCCGGTTCGATTTT
>DAOOPF010000142.1:0-8668 GCA_035388125.1 bacterium
CGGAAAAGAGCTTTCACGATCAGAGCGACGCCCCGCCCTGCTACAACTGCGGCGCCATCATGGTCCGCAACGGGGCCTGCCACAAGTGCCTGGTCTGCGGCAGCACCGACGGCTGCTCATGACAGCCGCCGCCGCGCGATAAAAAAAATCCCGCTCTTCCGGAAGGAAGGGCGGGATTTTTCTTTACAGGGAGCCGGTTGGCGGAACGGCTTATTCCATCGCCGCCATTCCGCTGAGGGCCTCTTCCTCATCGCTGTAGCTGACCAGGACACTGCCGACCTGGGCGATCTGGATGAGGCTGTTGACCCGCTTCTGGGTGCCGAGCAGGGCGAAGCGGCGGTCGTTGGCGCGCGCCTGACGAAGTCCGAGCAAGAGCGCGCCAAGGCCGGAGGAATCGACGAATTTGACCTTGCTCAGATCGAGCAGGATGTGGTTGTTGGTTTCATCTCCGATCAGCAGCAGGAGCTGCGCCTTGAGGTCCGGCGCGATATGCGCGTTGAGGCGATCCTCCCGCAGCCGGAAAATATAGGTATCGTTTTTGGTATCAACCTTGAAATTCATGATCACAACCCTCCGTGGAGATCACTGCGTCCATAAACCCGTGAACCGGCAGCCCCCTGGTATGTCTTAATGTAATGGATTTCGGACAAAGGTTCAAGAGATAATTTTCAGGCCGGTTGATTGCGCTCGGCGAGCTTGGCGTATTTGGCGGTGACATAACTGGCCGAGAGCAGGCAGAGCATGAGGCCGGGGAGGCCGTCGAGGAATCCCCGCTTGAAAATATACATTTTGAGGAAGGCGTGCAGGGGCCGCATCAGGATGCTGAACATGCCGGCGCGCCTGCCGCGCCCGGCCAGCTCCTCGGCTGCGAGGGTGGTGTAGCGATTGAATTTCCAGAAGTAGTGCTCGATCGAATCGTCGGTATAGTGGTCGAGATCGCCGCGCAGACGCCCCCTTTCGCCGTCGAGGAGCAGAGTCTCGTGCACCTCGCGGTCGTCGAACCGGCCCCGTTCGCGGCGGAAGAGGCGCAGGACGTAGCCGGGATACCAGCCGCAGTGTCTGATCCAGCGGCCGAGGAAATAGGCCTTGCGCGGCATCTCAAACCCCGCCGCAGCGGGAGCGGCGGCGATGGTGCGGCGGATCTCCTCCGCCAGCTCCGGCGTCACCCGCTCATCGGCATCGAGCCAGAGCACCCACTCCCCCCGGGCTAGCGCAAGGGCAAAGTTCTTCTGGCCGCTGTAGCCCCGGAATTTTTCGATAAATACCCGGGCGGTGAAACGGCGCGCGATGGCCACGGTCTCGTCCTTGCTCTCGGCATCAACGACGATGATTTCATCCGCCCAGGCCACACTCTCGAGGCAGGCGGCGATGTGGCGCTCTTCATTCAGGGTGATGACGATGACCGAGAGCGTGCTCATGGCCGCACCCTCCCCTGCGGTCCGCCCGGGGCCGGGAGATGATTCTGCAGATGCCAGATCTTCATGCGCAGGAGCATCAGCTGCAGGGCGGCCGCCCAGGCCTGGCGGAAACCGGAGAATCCCCGCCAGATCAGCCCTTTGAGCAGCCAGATGCGGAGAAAGCGCCCCAGCGGCGGGAAGAGCAGGCCGGCCCACCCCACCCTTTTTCCGCCGGCGAGCTCGATCGCCTGCCGGGAGGTGCGCTCATTCATCAAAGCGAGCAGTTCATGCAGCGAAGGGATGGATCCCCCCTCCGCATGCATCATTCTCTTCACCGGCGGTTTCATTTCGCCTCCCCCTTGCGGCCCGGCAGCGAGGCCAGCGCCCGCTCCACCCCGGTGAACACCGCCTCGACGGTCAGACCGTTCATGCAGCTGATATGGTCGCAGGCGGTGCGGTTGCAGCCCAGGCAGTCAAGGCCGCTGTTGGTGATGATCTGGTGGTTGGAGCCAAAGGGCCCCTGCAGGCGGGGATTGGTGGGACCGAAAAGGGCAACGCAGGGGGTGCCCATGGCGGCGGCGATGTGCATGGGTCCTGAATCGGTGCTGACGAGGAGGTCGACGCGGCCGAGGAGGGCGGCGAGCTCCTTGAGGTTGGTTTCGGGGATGAGCGTGACGGGGACGGCGGCCATGGCCGCCAGCTGCTGCGCCTGGGGCAGCTCACCCGGTCCCCAGACAACAAGAATGCGCGCTTGATAGCGGCCGGCCAGGCGGTCCGCCAGCCCGGCGAACCGCTCCAGAGGCCAGCGCTTCGCCGGCCAGCCGCCGGAAAAATTGAGCGCCACCACCCGCTTTCCCTCCAGCTCCGCTTCGCGCCAGAAAGCCTGCGCCCGCTCCTCAGCGGCCCCGCTTCCAGCCAGCGAGAGGCGGCGCGAGACCACGGGGATGCCGAGATGGGCGAGAGCGTCAAGATGCCACTCCGCCTCATGCACCTGGTCAGCGCGGGAGGGGACGACGATGTTGTAGGCCCGGCGGCGCATGCGGTAATCATAGCCCACCCGCCAGGCGGCCCCGCTCCAGCGCGTGATCAGGGCGCTGCGGGGATTGCCGAAAAAATCGAAGACCAGGTCGTATTTGCGGCTGCGGATCCGCTTCAGGAAGGCAAGGTTGGCCCGGAGCTGGTCGCGCAGCGTCATCCTGGCGATAGCCGTGCGTTCGAGGATCATGATCGAATCGAGCTGCGCATGGCCGGAAACCACATCCCGCGCGGCCGCTTCGGTGAGAAAGTCGATGGCGGCATCAGGAAAGGCCCGGCGCAAATTGTCGATGACGATGGTGGAAAGCACCACATCGCCGATCGCCCTCAGCTTGATGATCAATATGCTGCGCACCCGGCCGGGATCGAACAAACCCTCCGCAGCCCCGGGCCTCTGCATGTGTTTCGTAACGCGCTCCTTCCGGATTTCATCAGCGTCAGCGGGCGCCGGTGACGAAAAAGCCCGGAGGATCTCACTCCGGGCTCATGAGGCGGTGCGGCAGGCGCCGCACCGCCAGGATCTTGAATCGTGCCGGATTCCTCCGGGCTCAGACCGCCCGGCGGCAAATGCCGGCACGCATTAAAACCTCAGACTGCATATGGAGGTTTAAAAAGAGGTCATTCCCAGTCATCATCGCCTTCCCACTCCGGGGTGCCGTCGAGCCAATCCTCTTCATCCTCTTCATCCCACTCCTCGTCATCCTCCCAGTCTTCGTCATCATCATCCCAGAACTCGTCATCCCACTCCTCGTCGTCCTCGGCCTCCACTTCAACCTCTTCTTCGGCGATTTCCTCGAGCTCCTCTTCAGGGGGATCTTCGGCGAGTTCATCTTCCTCTTCTTCGTCTTCGGGAGGGGCCTCTTCGTTCAACTCGTCGTCATCAATAAATTTTTTTGCAGCCATTTTTACCTCAGTCTTAATACTCGATATCTGGTTAAAATCGCCCAAAAATATGGAATGGAAACTAAAAATGCAATCTATTTTTTGGGTAAATTGGCCGTTGCCGTGGTTCAGGCCTGTAAGTGCTATCAATTTATTTATAATGCCTTTATATCCCACTGCGTACCGGCAGCATCCGGCGCGCGGGGCCGAGGAATTGGTCAAGCGTGACTGAAGCGCAGAGATGGTCTTCCGCGCGTACAGCAGCAAACTCCTCCCCCCAGGGTTTCCAGAGGGCGGGATCGGTGGGACCGAAGACCGCCACCAGGGGTGTGCCGACGGCGGCGCCCACATGCATGACCCCGGTATCGTTGCAGAGCAGGAGATCGGCCTCGGCGAGCAGCGCCGCCATGCTGCGGATCTCCGCGTGAAGGGAGTGGAGAGGCGGCCGCTCGAGGCCGGCCACGAGCTGCTCCCCCAGCGGTCCCTCTTTCCCGCCCCAGGTCACGTAAATCTGCGCGCCGAATTCGGCCGCCAGCGCGTTGGCGGCGGCCGCAAAACGCTCCGCCGGCCAGCGGTTGCCGGTTTTGCCGGCGCCGGGATGCACCGCGATCAAGGGCTTGCCCTCCTCGCGGCCGAGCCGGAGCAGATGCGCCCTGGCCCAGGCGCTCTCCTCGGGCCTGATGCGGATGTGCTCGCGCAGATCCCCACCCTCGATGCCGAGCGGCCGGAGAATATCCAGGTTGCGCTGGCTTTGATGCCGCTCCCCTGCCAGGAAAGGGGCGTTGATATGATAGAAAAAATTGCGCGTCGTGCCCCGGAAGAGGCGGTGCTCCGAACCGACAATATGGCCGCGGGTGGAGAGGCGCGCGATCAGATCACTGGTGAGCGAATGGCTGACCGTGTTAAGAACAACCGCGAGATCCGCTTTATTTCGCATCAGCCGCGCCACCTCGCGCAGACGCGCCCAGGACCACTCGCCCCCGTGTTCGTAGACCGGAACGACCTCGTCGATATATTCGTTATATTCAGCCACCCGGGCGGTATAGCTCCGCGTCACCGCGGTGATGCGGGCCCGGGGATAACGAGCGCGCAGCGCCTTGAAGACCGGTGTGGAGAGGAGAAAATCACCGAGCTGGTCGTGCTGCCGGACGACGAGGATCCGCCGCACGGCCGCATGGTCGATCGCGTCCGGAGGGGTTTCCGGCACCCCCAGAATAGAGTCAAAAAACGCGAGCTGGCGGTGCTTGAAATACTGTTCAAAACGGTTCCAGAGCTTCACCTTCTGATCCGATCTAGGCAAGGGAGTGAAAAAGGGATTCGAGCTGGTCGACCATTCTCTCCAGCGTGAAACAGCGCTCCACCCGGCGGCGTCCGGCCTCCCCCCATTCGGCCGCGCGCGCGGGATCGCCGACCACCTCGATCAGGGCGGCCGCAAGGGCGTCGCTGTCGCGCACCGGCACGACCCGGCCGGTCTCGCCGTCGACGACGATCTCGGGCATCGAGCTCACCCGTGTGGTGATGCAGGGTTTGGCGGCGGCCATGGCTTCGATGAGGACGATGCCGAATCCTTCCCAGAGCGAGGGCAGCACCAGCAGATCGATATCGCGCATCACCTCCTCGATCCGGCTGGAAAAACCGGGCAGGAGGAGCGCATCGGCCAGGCCGTGCTCCCGGCTCCATGAGTTGATCCATTCGCGCATCGGCCCCTCCCCGACCATGACCAGACGGCTCGCAGGAAAATCCCGATGCAGCGCGGCAAAGGCGGGCAGCAGCCACTCCACCCCCTTGCGCTCGTCGAGCTGGCCGACAAAACCGACGAGAGGTACGCCCGCTTCTACGCCGAGGCTGCGGCGAAAGTTCCCCTCCCCCGGTGCGGCAAAGGGGCGCGGATCGATGCCGTTATAAATGACGTGCACCCGCTCTGGGCTGAGCCAGGGGGCGTTGCGCAGCAGCGAGTTTCTGGTCGCCTTGGAGTTGGCGATGACCGCGCTGGCGAGCACGTTATAGCTGAAGCGATAGCGCAGGCGGTTCTTGAGGGGGTAATCGATGCCCCGCCGGGCGACCACCCGGCAGCCGCCGGCGAGCCGGGCGGCGATCCCCATGAAGCGCAGCTCCTTGTCCATGTTGGTCAGAACAATCCGGTAGCCGTGACGGCGCAGCAGGCGCGCCGCCCGGCAGATGGTGAGCGGACCGAAATCCCCCCGCACCTGCAGGGAGTGCACGGTGATGCCGAGGGTCTCCGCCCGGCGGCCTACCTCGGTGCCGGGCCGGCAGAGCAGCGCCACCTCGTGGCCGCGCTGCTGCAAGGCCTGTAGCGCCCGCAGCATCCAGACCTCACCCCCGCCGAACATCCGGATGGTATTGGCGAAGAGGATTTTCATCGGACCTCTTTCATAAAGTTGCGGCCGGGTGCCTGCTGCAGACCGAAAAACTACAGCAGCCCCGCCAGGGCATGGATGCGCCGCACCACGGCGCGGCTGTCGTGATTCTCCGCCACCCACTCCCTCCCCTCCCGCCCCAGGCGCCGACGCAGCTCCCCGTCCTCGATCAGACGGAGCAGCGCCTCCTGCAGCGTTCCGGCCTGGACCTCGACGAAGGGGTGGTCCGGATAGGCCGCGGCGAAGCCGGGGGCCAGACAGCTCGCCGCCGGGATGGTCATGGCCAGGGCCTCGAGGGCATTGATGCCATAGCCGAGATCCCCGATCTGATCGACAAAGATGTCGCAGCTCCCCTTCAGCGCCAGGGCGGCTTCGTACTGCATCCCCTCGATCAGAGCCACCTCGACCCCCCGCTCCTCCGAGAGACGGCGCAGCACCGGCAGGATCAGATCGCTGCCCTTGGCCGCCCGGCTGGTGGGCGCATGGCCGATGCGCAGGGGCCGGCTGACAAGCGGTTCCGGCCGCATTTGAAAACGGCCGCAGTCGAAGGGAAAGAAGACATGGTGAAGGTGTGGATGGAGGGCCTGGTGATCGAATTCCACGGAGACATTGAGATCGCTCAGGGCGTCGATGCCGGGAATGACTCCGCGCGTGCGCAGGTCGCTGCCGGTATAGCAGCAGATGAGCTTGCGGCCGCGGCGGTGCATTTCAGGGATGAAGCGCGGTTCCCGGGTGAAATCGAGTCCGCCGTCGAGCTGGTAGACGTCGAAGCGGTCGAGGCCGTGGCGGGCGATGGCGGAGCGGATCGCCGGCCCCCACAGGCGGTCGCGGAGTCTCACCAGCATGCGCTCGGAGAGGCTGTGAGGCCGCCAGACCGGCGGGATTTCGCCGGGGATGCGCAGCCGGTTGTCGACCCGCAGGCGCGCCGGCGAGGAGACCCGCCGCTTGATCCAGCGGGTGCCGGCGAAATCGATGAAGGCCAGATTGAGACAGATGTCCTCAAAATAGCCGCGCCGGTCGCGGAACAGAGTGACCAGCCGGCTCTCATGGCCGAGGGCCCGTTCGGCGCGCACCAGTTCGCCCGGCACGCCCGAGGTATTCATGGGCGCAATATGGAGGATTTTCAGCTTGGTCAAGGAATGCTACGCAGTTTGGGTGACCGCACCGCCCTTGCGGGCGCCGGCAAATGGCTCGATGAGCAGGCCGGCTATTTCAGGATCAGCCGGAGGCTGTCCCGGAAAACCCCCTGGGCGCCGAAGCTCTCTTTGAAATGGGCGAGACCCCAGTTGGGATCTTCATTGACCGTGAAAATGCCGAAATCAAGAAAGTTGTAGCCCCCTTCAAGCCCCCAGTCGATGATGTCATGAAAGAGGGCGTTGACCCCGCGGTACTGCTGGAAATCATCGTTATGGCTGATATAAAAGGCCAGCACCACGCGGGGATTGCAGATGAACATCACCACGCCGGCGACCATCGTCTCCTCATGAAAGGCGGCGAAGAGCTTGATCCGCTCCGGGAAGAGATCGCGCACCCGCAGCAGCTCCTCCAGGGTATGGGTGGGATGGACATTGTGCCGCAGCCGCAGGTTCCGCTTGAGGATCTCGTAAAACCCGGCGTAATCATCCGACTCGCGCACGATCACCCCCTGTTTCTGCGCGCGGCGAACGGCGCGGCGCGAGCTCTCGCTGAAGGTGGAGAGAATCGCCTCGCGGGGATAGTCGAGGGGAATGACGCTCGAGATCTCGCGCTTGCGGTAGGTAAAGCCGTTCTGCACCAGGGCGAAGTCGATATAGTTGCTCGGGCGGCGGAAATAGATCTGCGGCGGCGGGGTGAGATCGATGGCCTCAAATCCTTCGGCCCGGGCGCAGGCGATGGCCGCCTCGACCAGGTCAAAGCTCTCGCGAATGCCGAGCGTGTCCCGTACCGTAAAGCCGCCGTAGGAAGCGCCGCGGTGCGAAAGCAGGATGCGGCGCTCGCCGTCGTGGAAATCGACCGCGGGGAGGACGGCGATGCGCCGCCCCCCGCTGAAGAAGGAGAGCGAATGGTCGGTAAAACGCCCGGCGGGATGGTAGGAGAGAAACCGCCGGGTCTGAAAGAGCGTGCCGTTGTTGGCCGACCAGACGAACTCGTCCCAGGCGGCGGTGTCAGCGGGGTCGAAGCGATCGATAGTGATTTTCAACGCGCTCTCCTGCCGCTACGCCATCAGCTTGACCATGATCGCCTTCTGGATATGCAGGCGATTCTCGGCCTCATCAAAGACCACGGAGTGGGGGCCGTCCATTACCTCATCGGTCACCTCTTCGCCGCGGTGGGCGGGCAGGCAGTGCATGAAGATATAATCGCGCGCAGCGTGCTCGAGCAGCTTGCTGTTGACCTGGTACCGCTTGAAGGCCTTGCGCCGCGCTTCCGCCTCGGCCTCCTGACCCATGCTCGCCCAGGTGTCGGTATAGACGACATCGGCGCCGCTCACCGCTTCAACCGGATCGCGCACCACCGTGATCTTGCTCACCGCTTTTTCGCGCGCGGCTGCGAGGATCTCCGCATTGGGCTCGTACCCCTTGGGGCAGGCCACCCGCAGATCGAGAGGCAGGATTCCGGCCACGTTGATGAAAGAGTTGACGATGTTGTTGCCGTCGCCGACGTAGGCGATCTTGACTCCCTCATAGCCGCCCTTGTGCTCGATGATGGTGAGGAGGTCGCCGAGGATCTGGCAGGGGTGGAGCAGATCGGAGAGGCCGTTGATCACCGGCACCGGCGCCCACTTTGCCAGTCCCTCGACCAGGTCGTGGCCGAAGACGCGCGCCATGATGCCATTGGTAAAGCGGGAGAGGACGCGGGCCACATCGGCGACCGATTCGCGCGTGCCGAGGCCGATCTCGGCCGGGCCAAGATAGATGGCATGGCCGCCGAGTTGGTACATGCCCACCTCGAAGGAGACCCGGGTGCGGTTGGAGGGCTTTTGGAAGATCATGCCCA
>DAOOPF010000143.1:0-8488 GCA_035388125.1 bacterium
AATCGGTGCAAATCAGGGTGCGGCTCGTCGAGGGCAACGTGGCGACCTGGGTCAAGCTCTCCGGATTTGTCGTTGACAAGGGCAAACCGCTGCTGCTTTTTAAAGACAAGTCGGTTCCGATCAGCCATGTCGACACCAAATATATCGGCTTGAATGCCCTGATCGCTGAAGGTGTGGAAAAACTTGCCGGCAAGATTAACGATCACGTCAACAAAGTGAATGACGCCGATATCGAGATCGGCCTGACAGGCAACAGCGATCCGGCCGGTCAGCTCATCAAGGTGGAGATCGATTTCAAGATCAACGCCACCGTCAAATATGACCAGTGCGTCGAGGTTTTCGATTTCTTCGGCGGGGAGGATTGCACCGAGTAGGGAGAATATGAATCAGGGAGGCCGGGACGCGGGGAGGGAGCCCCGGCCTCTCCGCACGAACGGATGGTGCTGACCGGCATCCTCCGTTTTTTTTGCCTCCTGTCCGGTTTTCTGCTCGTGCGGCAACAATTTGCTTGACATTGGCTGCTTTTCTGCTAAATTTAACCTGTAAACGGTTACAATTTATCGGCTCCCGGAGGCCGGATGACGCGCCGTTCCATCCCCCTGATCGCCTTTTCCCTCGCCTGCATGCTGCTGACCGGCTGCCGCCGGGATGCCGGCGAGCAGATCATCCTCGATTTTTGGGCCATGGGCGCCGAGGGCGAGAACATCCAGCCCCTCCTGCCCGGCTTCAGCCAGCGCCATCCGGAGATCTCCATCCGCGTCCAGACCGTCCCCTGGGGGGCCGCCCACGACCTTCTCCTCACCGCCTTCGCGGGCGGCTCCAGCCCCGACCTCTGCCAGCTCGGCAATACCTGGATACCCGAATTTCAGGCCATCGGCGCCATCCGGCCGCTCGACCCCTTTCTCGCGGACTCTTCACTCCGGCCGGCCGACTATTTCCCGGGCATCTGGGAGACCAACTGCATCACCGGCAGGGTCTACGGCATCCCCTGGTACGTCGATACCCGCCTGCTCTTCTATCGCAGCGATCTTCTCGCCGGCGCCGGCTATCCCCGGCCGCCGCGCGACTGGGTGGAGTGGCTCGACCTCAGCCGCCGCCTGGTGCGGCAGCGGCCCGGCAGCTATGCCCTCTTTCTGTCGACGATCTTTAACGACTGGCAGGTGCCGGCCATCCTCATCCTCCAGAACGGCGGCCGACTGCTGCGCGAGAACGACTGCTACGGCGCCTTTTCCGAGCCGGCCACACTCGAGGCCCTGCGCTACTATGTCACCTTTTTTCATGACTCCCTGGCGGTCATCAACATGAGCGAGGTGGCCAACATCTTTCAGGGCTTCAGCGAGGGGGTCTTTAGCATGATGGTGACCGGGCCCTGGAACGTCAGCGAGATGCGCAAGCGGATGCCTCACCTTTCGGGCCGCTGGAGCACCGCTCCGCTGCCCGCCGGGCGCAATGGCGCGTCGGTGGCGGGCGGCGCCAGCCTCGTCCTCTTTGAAAAATGCCGCCACCCCGAAGCGGCCTGGAAGTTCATCCGCTACCTCTCCGAGGTGGAGACCCAGCAGGCTTTCTTCGGCCTGACCCGTGATCTGCCCGCGGTGCGGGCGGCCTGGCAAACCCCGGAGATCGAAAACGACCCCGAGACCGGCGCCTTTTACCGCCAGCTGGAGATGGCCCTGCCGACACCCCGTATCGCCGAATGGGAGCAGGTCGCCGTCAAGATGCAGGAGTATCTCGAACAGGTGATTTACAAGAAAATGAGCCTGGAGGAGGCGGCCGGCAAACTGGACCGGGATGTCGACCGTATCCTTGAAAAGCGGCGCTGGCTGATCGCGCGCAACCTGTTGTGAAAGGGGAAGGATGAAGCACAAGTGGCTGATACCCTGGTTTTTCATCGCTCCGGCGCTCGGGACGCTGCTGATCTTTTTCTTCCTGCCTGTTCTGGCCTCTTTGCTGATGAGCTGCACCGACTTTGATATCTATGCTCTGGGCCATCTGTCGCGGGCGCGCTGGACCGGCCTTGAAAATTACGGCCGGCTGCTGCAGGATCCCCTCTTCTGGAAGTCCCTCGGCAATACAGTCTATTTCGTCCTCGCCGGCGGGCCCCTCACCATCCTCGCCGCGCTGCTGGCCGCCATCGGTCTCAACAGCCGCCAGCTCAGGCTGCGCGACTGGTTCCGCCTCGGCTACTTCACCCCGGTCATCACCTCCCTGGTCGCCGTGGCGGTGGTCTGGCGCTATCTCTACCATCCCCGTTTTGGGCTTTTTAATTACCTGCTCTCCTTCATCGGGGTCGGACCGGTAAACTGGCTCGGCGATCCCGTCTGGGCCATGCCCGCCCTGATCATCCTGGCGGTGTGGAAAAATTTCGGCTATTACATGATGATTTTCCTGGCCGGGCTGCAGACCATCCCCGATTATCTCTACGAGGCGGCGCGCCTCGACGGCGCCGGCTGGTGGGGGCAGTTCCGTCATGTCACCCTGCCGCAGTTGGCCCCCACCACCTTTTTTGTCACCCTGATGACCATCATCGGCTATTTTCAGTTCTTCGCCGAGCCCTACGTCATGACCCAGGGCGGACCGGTCAACAGCACTCTCAGCGTGGTCTTTTACCTCTATCAGCAGGGCTTCCGCTGGTGGCGGATGGGCTACGCCTCCTCGATCGCTTTTATGCTCTTTTTCATCATCTTTCTGCTCGCCATGCTCCAGATGGCCGCGCGCAGGCGTCAGGAGGCGGCATGAGCGCCCGGAATGATGGAATCGCGCCGCGCACCAAACGGGGCGCAGCGACGGGGGAGGGGGGACTCACCGCCTTTCGCCGGCGCCACGGCCGCCTGATGGCCCGGATCGGCCTGCACACCCTCATGCTGCTCGGTCTGGCGGTCACCCTGCTGCCCTTCTGGTGGATGGTGATGGCCTCTTTCATGCCCGGAGGGGAGGCGAGCACCTTCCCGCCGCGCTTCTGGCCGTCACGCTGGAGTCTCGAGCATTATGCAACGCTCTGGGAGCGGCTCCAGATCGGCCGCTACTTTCTCAACAGCCTCATCCTCGCCGGCGGAGTGACGCTCGTCAGCCTGCTGATCAACTCGCTGGCCGGTTATGCTTTCGCCAAGTTCGCCTTCCGGGGCAGGAAGTCAATTTTCACCCTGCTGCTCTCGTCGCTGGTCATCCCCGGCCAGGTGACGATGCTGCCGGTCTTTCTCATGCTCAAGCAGATGGGGCTGCTCAACAGCTATTTCGGTATCATCATCCCCGGTATGGCGAGCATATTCGGCATCTTCCTCATCCGCCAGTATCTGCAGGGGGTGCCCGACAGCCTGATCGAGGCGGCGCGCATCGACGGTGCCGGGGAGCTGCGCATTTACTGGACGGTCATCCTGCCTTTGGCCAAACCGATCCTGGTGACCCTGGCGCTCTTCACCTTCATGGGCACGTGGAACGACTTTCTATGGCCGCTGATCGTCCTCAACCGTCAGGAGATGTACACCCTGCCGGTGGCGATCGCCAACCTGATGGGCGAGCATGCCCCCGATCCGGAGCTGATGATGGCCGGAGCGGTGGTGACGATTCTGCCGATCCTGCTCCTTTTCCTTGCGCTGCAGAAATATTACATCCAGGGGATCCTCATGGGGGGATTGAAGGAGTAGCCGATAATTATCTTGCATTCGGACGCCGAATCCACTAAATTTATCGGCTGTAGTCGTTTCCCCCTTCGCTCATCAATCTGTGAGGCGATGTAGTGGTCAATATGCAAAAAATTGCCGTGCTGGCCGGGGTCTCCATCGCCACCGTCTCGCGCGCCCTCAACAACAGCGGTCCGGTCAAGGAGGCGACCCGCGCGCGCATTCTCCAGCTCGCCGGCCAGTATCAGTACAAGCCCAACCCCATCGCCCGCTCGCTTTCAACAAAAAAGACCGATACCATCGGACTGATTCTGCCGGAGATGGCCGACGAATTCTTTATGGATATCATCCGCGGCATCGATGAGGAGGCCTACCGGGCGAATCGTTTTCTGCTCGTCTCCAGCTTTCATACCCAGCGCGATATCGCCGGCACCCTGCTCGAATTCATGGGCAGCGGCAGGGTGGACGGAGTCATTCTGATGGCCCCGGAGGGGCAGAACGGCTTGATCGAGACCCTGCGCCGCAGCCGCCGTCCCGTCGTCCTGCTCAATCCCCCCGGGGACGCGGACGAGTTCGTCTATTTCAAGATCAACAACTTTCAGGGGGCTTTTGCCATCGTCGAGCACCTCTTCGGCCATGGCTACCGCCGCATCGGCATGATCACCGGCCCTGAGGGCAACATCGACGCCGACGAGCGTCTGCATGGCTGCCTGGAAGCGGGGCGGCAGTGCGGCCAGCCGATCGCGCCCTCTTTTATCATCCCCGGTGATTTCAGCGCCCGCTCCGGCTATTACGCCTTCATGCGGCTGATGAGCCAGATGGAAAGGCCGGAGGCGATTTTCGCCGCCAACGATATGATGGCCATGGGCGCCTACCAGGCGGCCCGCAGCCTCAATCTGCGTATCCCCCAGGATATCGCCCTGGCCGGCTTCGATGACATTTTTCTCAGCCAGCTGCTCACCCCGCGTCTGACCACCGTGCACGTGCCCATCGTCGAACTCGGCAGCAAGGCGGTCCGCTATCTGCTGCAGATGATTAACGGCGAGGTCGACCCGTCGGCGCCCTATCATGAGGAGCTGACGGCGGGACTGGTGATCGGGGGCTCCTGCGGCTGCGAATCGGTGGCTGCCGCCGTACCGCTCTGAGCCTGTCGACGCGGGAGGTGGAGCACGACGCGCCACCGCACTTTCTTTCATCGGCGCCGGTTCCCCCCCTGTGACGGGCCGATTCTCCGGCCCGCGTGCCAGCCACCACGCGGGCTTTATTATGCCTGCACCAGGGGGGAGGGGCTCTTAAAAAATCAAAAAAGAGTGTTGATTTGTTACAAAAAAAGGAATATATTTACGAGTTATTTTTCCAATAAAAATAATTGATATTCGGATCGGATCACGAATTTCCAGGCGACCCCGTCAGCTCTTAAAGCGCCGGACCGGAACAGGCAGAAGGGCATTGTGAGGCCATGAAAAAAATCATCACGGGCGATTACCGGCTGGTCAAGAACCTCAACAGCCACATCGTCCTCAATCTCATCCGGACGCGCGGGCCCATCTATGGTGCGGATCTGGCCAAAATCACCGGCATGCGCCCTTCGACGATCATGAGCATCCTCCGCAACCTGGAAAAGAAGGGATTGATCTTCAAGTCGGGAACCGGCGCTTCCTCGGTGCAGGGGGGACGCAAGCCCACCCTCTGGGAGATCTGCGGCAATTACGGCTACATCATCGGCCTGCAGATCGAGCTCAACGAGGTGCACGGGGTGCTCATCGACCTCAACTCCCATGTGCTCGCGCGCAGCGCCCTGCCCGTCGAGGGCAAGCTGACCCTGGAGGATCTCCAGTCCTACATCTTCCGCATCGTTGATACCCTGCTCACCCCCCAGAAGATCAGCCGCAAGAACCTGCTCGGCATGGGCATCGGGGTCTCGGGGCTGGTCGATTACCGTAACGGGGTGATCGTCAACACCGCCCTGATGGGCAAGGTGCCGGTCCACCTCAAGGCGGCTCTGGAAAAGAACTACGATTTTCCCATTCTCGTCGAGAATGACGCCAACGCGGCGGCGATGTGCGAAAAATGGTATGGCAAGGGCAAGAACATCAGCGATCTGATCTACATGCTGCTGGTCATGGACCAGCACGTTTTCGGGGTCGGCTACGGCCTCTACCTCGAGGATCAGATCTACCGCGGAGCGCACATGTTCGCCGGCGAGACCGCGCCGCAGCCGATCTCGATCAAACAGATGCTCGAAAAGGTGGCGCCGGAGTTCGGGGGCGAGGTGATGCTCAACGGCCGCTCCCTGCCCAAGGAGAGGGTGACGCTGCAGGACCTCATCGATGCGGCTCTGAATCAGGACGGTCTGGCCATCCGCTACTTCCAGGAGCTCGCCAAGATTGTCGCGCGCGATCTGGCGCATATCATCAATCTGCTCGATCCGGAGATGATCCTGCTCGGCGGGGAGGTGAGCAAGGTGGGCGATCTGCTTTTGAATGCGGTGCGCAGCGAACTCAAGGCGGATGCGCGGGCGCGGGTCAGCCATGATCTCGATGTCAAGATCGAGACCTCGACGGTGGTGGATGCGGTGGCGATGGGGGCGACGACGCTGATACTGCAAAATATTTTCACGAGTCCGGTATTGCAGACGAAAAACTACCTCTAGACCGGAGAGCAGGTGATTGACGCCCGGGTTGGCCCGGGCGTTTTTAACCCCCGTTCTATTTTTTTAACAAAAAAACTAACATAGTTTTGACGGAGGAAGCGATGCAGCGCCACCCCGCCAACCCGGTGGTCACCCGGCAGGATGTGCCGGCGTGCGCGCCCCACCTGACCGACGTCTCCTCGGTCTTCAATCCCGGCGCCATCCGGTTCCGCGATGAGACCATTCTCCTCCTGCGCGTCCAGAACCGCGGCCGCGAGACCTTTACCCTCGCCGCCCGCAGCCGGGACGGTATCCATTTCACCCTCTCCACCCCCGAAATCCGCTTCCGCGGCCTCGAAGAGGTCAAGGAGCGCATCTATCACTGCTACGACATGCGCATCACCCCCCTCGAAGGCCGCTATTATGTGATGTTCGCCATGGACATGGAGGAGGGCTGCCGCCTCGGACTCGCGGTCACCGATGATTTTCTCACCTTCGACTTTCTCGGCATCACCAGCGGCGGCGATACCCGCAACGGTGTGCTCTTTCCCGAGCGCTTCAACGGCCTCTATCTCCGCCTTGAGCGCCCCAACCGCGTCCAGCTGGCCGGGGGACCCGCGAGCGGCAGCTCCATCATTCTCTCCGGCTCCTCCGATCTCCTCGAGTGGAGTCCGGTCGGTGAGGTTGCTTCCGGCCGTTTCCACTACTGGGATGAGCTGATCGGCAGCGGCCCGCCGCCGATCAAGACCCGCGCGGGCTGGCTGGCGCTCTATCACGGCGTGGCCACCCATTTCGCCAGCGCCAATATCTACCAGGCCGGGGTGATGCTCCTCGATCTGCAGGACCCCTGCAAGCTGCTCGCGCGCAGCCGCTACAACATCCTCGAGCCGCGCGAGAGCTGGGAACTCACCGGCCAGGTCCCCAATGTTGTCTTTCCCTCCGGCCTGATCGTCGAGGAGTACGACGACCAGGGCTTTGCCCGCTTCGACTCGCCCTTCCGCCTCTATTACGGCGCGGCCGATACCGTCGTGGGCCTCTTCACCGGCAGGGTCTCCGAGCTGATCGAGGCCGCTACGGCCTGATAGTGTCTGGTTTTTCAAGGAGGCTGACTGTGAAATCCGCACACCATCTTTGCACCGCTTTCTGCGCCCGGCTCGCTCCCCTGGCGCTCATCCTCGCCCTTGTTTTTGTCCCCGGCTGCCAGCGCGGTTCCGGCCCGATCGACCGCGCCGGACTGGCGGAACAGGTGCGCGCCGAATTCCTCCATGCCTGGTCGGGCTACAAGAGCTTCGCCTGGGGGCATGATGAACTCCTGCCCTTGAGCAAGGGGTACCGGGACTGGCACAGCGTCTCCCTGCTCATGACCCCGGTCGATGCCTTCGATACGATGGTGATGATGGGGCTGACCGCTGAAGCGGCGGAGGCGAAAAAGCTCATCCTCGACAGCCTTGATTTCGACCACGATATCAGCGTCAAGAATTTCGAGATCACCATCCGCCTGCTTGGAGGGCTTCTCTCCGCCTATCAGCTGGACGGGGATCCCCGCTTCCTCGCCCTGGCGCAGGAGCTGGGCGACCGTCTTCTGCCCGTCTTTGACTCCCCCACCGGCATGCCCTACACCTTCGTCAACCTCAAGACCGGCGCAGTCAGCGGGCCGGTTTCCAATCCGGCCGAGATCGGCACCCTGCTGCTCGAGTTCGGCACGCTCAGCAAACTGACCGGCCAGAAGCGTTATTACAACAAGGCCAAAATCGCGCTGGTCCAGCTCTTCAACCGCCGTTCCGAAATCGGCCTTGTCGGCACGACCATCAATGTCGAGACCGGTCAGTGGGGGGATACCTCGAGCCATATCAGCGGCATGATCGACTCCTACTACGAGTATCTTTTCAAGGGCTGGAAGCTGTTCGGTGATGGCGACTGCAAGCTGATGTTCGATTCGAGCATGGTCGCCGTCAACCGCTATCTGGCCGACGAGGTCAAGGGCCGGCTCTGGTACGGCCGCGCCGACATGAACACCGGCGCCAGGGGGCTGCGTCATTTCGGCGCTCTCGACGCGTTCATGCCCGGCCTGCTCATCTACGCCGGCGACCGCCTCCGCGCCGAGAAACTGCAGGACTCCTGCTACCGGCTCTGGATGCTGCACGGCATCGAGCCGGAGATGCTGGACTATGGCAAAATGGAGGTGACAGCTCCAAATTATGAGCTGCGGCCCGAGAACATCGAGTCGGCCTGGTACCTC
>DAOOPF010000144.1:0-7995 GCA_035388125.1 bacterium
AGGCTATCCGTTAGCGTATGCTGGAATTTTCACTCCAGGAAAAGCGGTTCATCCTTTTTCTGCTGACCACTTTTCTGATCGGCTGCGCGGTGACCTATTATCGCCAGATCCACGGGGATGCCGAGCTGGCAGCCTGGCGGGAAGAACAGCTGTTGCTCTCGCAACAGATCTCGTCCCTGACCGCAGCTCCGGAGGTCGAAGCAGAGATACCCGCCACGGCGGGAACGCAGCAGAATCTTGTCAGCCTGAAGCAGCGTCTGGTGGCCAAACTGGATCTCAATTCGGCCACAGCCGAAGAGCTGGCCACCCTGGATCGCATCGGTCCGGCCCTGGCTGCACGCATCATCCGCTACCGGGAAGAACACGGACCGTTCAGGACGATCGATCAGCTTCAACAGGTCAAGGGAATCGGACCCAAAACATTTTCCCGTATCAAGGAACGAATAGAGGTTGACTAGTCATCACAACAGGCTTCATGAGCCAAATAGCTGTATAACCTATAGCGAGAGCAGATCTGGAGGGGATAAACAACATGGATAATACAACAACTCAGCTTGGTCTCATGATGGCTAAAAACCGGTTCTACTTTCTCGAAGCCGGGACAAGCCGTCCGCTGCGACTGCTGTCAGCTGGTGCTCTGGACCTGGATGTGCCGTTCGATTTTCAATCTCTTGCCGACCGGGAACTTCTCTCCCATTTTTCCGGCGCGATCTCCGAAATGATCGACCGCTTCGCCATCTCCGCCCCCGCGCTCTCTTTTTGCCTGGACCGCCGTATGGTGCAGTTGAAACGCATCAAAATTGATCGCGAATTCAGCGAAACCGAGGTCCGTCAGCAGGTGGAGTGGGAGCTGGAGCAGATGCTGGTTTCCCCGCGCAGCGAGTATCACGCCAATTACGAGCGCGTGCGCAACGAACGGGACCATTATGATCATGTCATCATCGCAGTCGTCCGCAAGGCGATCATCTCTTATCTGACCGACATTTTTAAAACCACGCGGATCAAGCTGGATCTGGTTGATGTCGACCTTCTCGCCGCTACGCGCGGCCTGCTCCTGCTCAAGCCCCAGTCCCGCGGCCTGGCTGCTCTCATCGATGTTCAGGAAGATCTGCTCGGTATCACCCTGCTCAAAAATCAGGGCTACCTCGCCTATGGCGAGCTGAGGCACCAGAGCGGCGACCTCGGCGAGGAGAACAACGAAGAGCTGGCCACCCGTATCAATGATGAGATCCTCCGGCTGATGGAAAGCCTGGGTGATGAGCTGTTGCTGAAGAGCATCGAGGAGATCTACATCTCCGCCGCAACCCTGCCCACGGCGACCGTGCACGCCCTGCAGCGCCTGCAGCGCGCTGCCCAGATTCAGATACTGGAGCCCCTGAGCCAGATCGATCATTCGCTCAGCATGGAAGCAGAACAGATGATTCGCGAGAACGCGCGTTATGTTTTGCCGTTGCTGGGCGTGCTCAGAGCGTAATGACTTGAAAGTACGGCAACGATGATCAGTTACAATTAGTTAAGGGGTCATTATGAATCTTTTGATAGACCAGCGTGAAGAAACCAATGTGCAGGAACCGGGCTGGACGCCGGAGACGACGGAGCAGCCCGTTTCCCCATTGATGGAGGAGCCCGCTTTGCCGAGAAATGCCGAAACGCCTCTCGACTATTACAATTTCGATGAACCGGAGGGCCAGAAACGCAGCATTCTCGGACCTGTTCTGATCATCCTTCTACTCCTCGCCGCCATCGGCGCCGCAGCTTATTACGGCTTTTTCTACAAGCCGGAGGAGCTGGGTGAGTTTCAAAAATCCGCGCAGCAGGCCGCTCCCCAGACGGCAGAGCCGGCGCCGGTTTTGACCGAGCCGGCCGTAACGGAGTCAGCTTCCACCACCGGGCCCGCTGTGGAATCTGCGACCGCTGCTGAGCCCGTCGCCGAAAGCGCGCCGGCCGGTCAGGCCCCGGACACCGGAGTCCCCGCTTCGTCCCGGCCGGAACCCGCCAGGCTGCAGCCGGCTGCGACCGGCAATGGCTCGCCCCTGGCGAGAGCCGCAGGTCTGTTGGGCGGCATCCTGGCCGCGCGGCCGGACGACCTCCACGTCAGCACCCTGATTCTGGACCAGAATTCCTTCTCCGCCGAGGTCTCGGCGCAGGGACGTGCAGTCATTGAGAACTATGCCAACGCGCTGAAAAGCAGCGTCCCCGGGGGGCTGACCTCCTCACCGGCGAGCGGATACTACTCGGGCGCCCGCGCCCTGGTCACCGGGACCTTTCCTTCGATCTCGCCGCCGGCGCAGCCGGCAGTTGACGCCGCCGGGCTGACGCAGATCAAAGAGGAGCTGCGTGCAGCCGCCCGGGAAGCCGGATTGAAGGTGATCGAGGTCTCCCAGGCCAAGCCCATTCAGCGCAGCGGCGAATCATGGACGACGATCTTTGCCAAAGTATCGGGCAGCGAAAGCCAGTTTGAAGCCTACTGTCTGAGCCTGGCCGGCCGGCTGCCGCAGATGCGGCTGGACAAGATCATCCTGCAGACCGACAAGGCGCAGAAAACGGTCGGCGTCCTTCGCCTCGAAGCGCGAACGCGTTAATACATGCGCGTCATCGCCGGGCGCTTCAGGAGCCGCACCATCCTGTCCGTCAAGGGGGATTGGCTCAGGCCGACAGCCGACCGGACCCGGGAGTTTGTCTTTGCGTGGCTGGGCAACCTGGTCTCGGGAGCCCGGGTCCTCGATCTTTTCGCCGGCACTGGCAGCCTGGGCATCGAGGCGGTCAGCCGCGGCGCACGGGAGGCGGCTTTTGTCGACAGCTCCCCGGCCGCCTATAATCTGCTCAAGCGCAACATGGAGGCGCTGGGCATAGAGGCACCCCTCTATCGTCAGGAGGCCTTGACCTTTTTAAAGATGGCGGGCAGGCTGAAGTGGCGATACGACCTCATCTTTTGCGACCCGCCCTACCGGTATCCGGATATCGGCCTGATTCTCTCCGAGGTGCAATCGGGACGCCTCCTGGAATCCGGCGGTCTCTTTATTTATGAAGCGAGTTCACGCGCACAATTCGCCTGCCCGGAACCCTGGCGTGCGGTGAAAGTAAAAGTACTGGGCGACACCCAGATCATCTTCTGCGGGTTGAATGATGACAAAGAAAATAGCGATCTATCCGGGCTCGTTTGACCCGATCACCTACGGCCACATCGACATCATCAAAAGGGCCAGCCTTCTTTTCGATCAGGTGATCGTCGCCGTGGCGCGCAATCTGGGCAAGACCCCGCTCTTCAGCGAGGAGGAGCGGGTCAACATGATCGAAGAGGCCATTCACGAACTTGCATCGGTCTCGGTGGACAGCTTCAACGGCCTGCTCGTCGACTATGCCCGCAGTGTCGGCGCACTCGCGGTTATCCGCGGGCTGCGCGCGGTCTCCGATTTCGAATACGAATTTCAGATGGCCCTGGTCAACCGCAAGCTCGACGAGCATATGATCACGGTTTTTCTGATGCCGCATGAAAAGTATTCCTATTTGAACTCAAGTATTGTCAAAGAATTAGCCCGATTTAACGGGGAGGTGAGCTGTTTTGTGCCGCCTCATGTGGAAAAACGACTGCGGGAAAAGATGAGGACAATATGACGATTCTCGAACAGATCCAGGCCAAGGCGAAGGAGAAGGTCCAGGCGATTGTCTTTCCGGAGGGTGAGGACGACCGTACAATCCAGGCTGCAGCCATCTGTCTGGCGAACAAGCTTGTTTCACCGGTCCTCCTCGGTGACAAGGATAAAATTGAGGCCCGGGCCGCCGCGCTCGGAGTCAATATCGCCGGGACCGAAATTGTGACGCCGGAGAAGGACTCCCGCTTCGAGGCCTATGCGCAGGCGTTTTATGAGATGCGCAAGCACAAGGGTCTTGATGCGGAGACTGCCCGCAAGAATATGGCCCAGCCCCTCTATTTCGGAGCGATGATGGTGCGGGAGAAACGGGTGGCCGCCAGTGTGGCGGGAGCCGTCCACACCACTGGAGATGTGCTTCGTGCCGCCATTCAGGTCATCGGAGTCGCCCCCGGCTTTTCCGTGGTCTCGAGCTGTTTTCTTATGGTTCTCCCGGACGGCCGCAACCTGACCTTTGGGGATTGCGCCGTAATTCCGGACCCCACCGCAGATCAGCTCGCGGACATTGCACTCGCCTCGGCCGAAACGCATCGCAGCCTCACCGGTGAAGAGCCTCTGGTGGCCATGCTCTCCTTCTCCACCAAGGGGAGCGCCTCCCATCCTCTGGTCGACAAAGTCCAGCAGGCAGTGGCCATCGCGCGTCAGAAGAAACCGGATATCAAGATCGATGGCGAGATCCAGGCCGACGCCGCTCTGGTGAGTTCCATCGGCCAGCGCAAGGCCCCGGGCAGCGCCGTGGCCGGGCAGGCCAACGTTCTGATTTTCCCGGACCTGCAGGCGGGTAATATCGGGTACAAGCTGGTTGAACGGTTGGCGGGAGCCCAGGCGATCGGCCCGATCATCCAGGGGCTGGCGCAGCCGGCCAACGATCTCTCCCGCGGCTGCAAGGCCGAAGATATCGTCAATGTGGCCTGCATCTGCAGCCTTAAAGCCAGAGAGTAGCCGGAAAAGGAAAAGAGCATGGCCTTAGCCCAACGCATGATAAAGATGCAGGAATCGCAGACGGTGGCCCTGAACAGCACTCTGGCCAGACTGAAGCGGGAAGGAAAGGATATCGTCGCGCTCGGCGCCGGTGAGCCCGATTTCGACACGCCCGATTTTATCAAGGAGGCGGCGATCGAGGCCATCCGCCATGGGTATACCAAGTACACCCCCGCGGAAGGAAGCATGGAGCTGCGCGAGGCGATCGCCGGATGGCTGCAAGAGGCCTACGGGGCGCACTATACCCCCCGGGAGATCGTCGTAACCGCAGGGGCAAAATACGCTGTCTTTCAGGCAATCCTCGCCGTCTGCGATCCCGGCAGCGAGGTGATCCTGCCGCAGCCCTATTGGGTGAGCTATCCCGAAATGATTCAGCTGGCGGATGCCACCTGCCGTCTGATCGATCCGGCGGACCGGGATCATCTCAAGATCTCGGCGGCGGAACTAAAAGCGGCCATCAACGCCAAGACCCGGCTGGTCATCCTCAACAGCCCCAGCAACCCCTCCGGCGCGGTCTACAGCCGCGAAGAGCTGGCCGCTCTGGTGGAGGTTATTCGCGACTCCGGCGTCTATCTTCTTTCCGACGAGATCTACGATCAAATCGTCTTTGATGAAAATGGCTATACCAGCCTGACCCAATTCCCGGAGATCCGCAGCCAGCTGCTGCTGGTCAATGGCGTTTCCAAGAGCTATGCCATGACGGGATGGCGCATCGGATTTCTCGCTGCGCCGGAAGAGATCGCTGTTGCGGTGATCAAGTACCAGGGCCACACCACCTCCAATCCGGCCTCCATTTCCCAAAAGGCGGCGCTGGCGGGCTATCTGGGCTCCAAAACCTTCATCGGAGAGATGAGGCGGGCTTTTCTTGCGCGCCGGGATTATGTTTACAAAAGGCTGATGGCGATGCCCCGGGTAAAGTGCCTGCTGCCGCAGGGGGCCTTTTATGCCTTTCCGGATGTCTCCGCCTGGTATGGCCGCGAAAAAAATGGTTACAGAATTACCGATTCAGTGAGTTTTTGTCAATACCTTCTCCAGGAATTCGGGGTTGCGATTGTGCCGGGATGTGCGTTCGGCATGGATACCCATGTCCGGCTTTCGTATGCGACTTCCATGGCGGTTTTGGAAAAGGCACTTGATCGGATTGAGAACGGAATACAGTCGCTTGAAAGCGCAGGGAAGTTTTAATGCCAACCTATGATTACCAATGCAAGAATTGCGGATATATTTTTGAGGCTTTTCAGAGCATAGCAGCCGACCCGATCACAGTTTGTCCTAACTGTGACCAGCCCGATGTTCATCGTGTGCTCAGCGGCGGAGTCGGATTGATTTTCAAGGGTTCCGGTTTTTACCAGACCGATTACAAACACAGCCATTCGACGACCAACTCTTCCAGCGAGACCAAGCCGGAGAAGAAGAAAAATGAGTCGTGAAATTGCGTTCAACAGCCCGCTTCGGGCGGGTAAACGCAAGCTCTCCATCCAGACCCGTTACGATCCTGATTCGCGTAAAGCACTGACCTCCGTGCTGGATGGTGAGAAGCTTGTGGATCTTCGTGAAAACGTAATCGATGGGGCTGTCGCTGACGAGCTGCTCGAAGCGGAGGTCCGCCAGTTTCATGAACTGACGGTATCGGATCTGGACCTGCTCTTCTGCGTCAACGACAAGGTTCTGGCCGGTGAGAATCCCGATTCTATGGCCAAACTGGGTACCCTCTTCCTTGAAAAAGGTTTTTACGACGAAGCCATCGATACCTTCTCCACCGTTCTGCAGCGGGATGAGAATTTCGAGAATATTTACTATCTTCTGGGGCAGGCGTGGTACCGCAAGGGTGAGATTGACCAGGCCCAGGAAAATCTGCGCAGGGCGGCTGAAAAGCGGCCCGGCTATCCCGATGTTCACTATCTTTTGGCGGAAGTATTGCGTAAAAGCGGTGATCATCGCGCAGCCGCGGAGAGCTGTCAGAAGGCCCTCTCCCTCAATGCCGATTATGTGAGCGCCCACCTCCTGCTGGGTCTGATCTGGGCGGAATCGACGCTGCTGCAGCCTTCCCATCCAGAAATGCCCCCCCCGATCGAACGTATGAAGGAGAGCAAACAGCATCTTTTATTCGCTATGGATCTGGTCAACTCCGGGCAGCGCAATCATCTGGAAAAGGGATTGGAGTATCTGGAGAGCCGTGACCATCTCGAGGAGGGATTGGCTGAAATCGAAAAGGCGATCAGCCCGTCCGTGCAGAGCCACCGCAGCGTGGTCGCGGACAGCGAATTCTATCTGAAATTCATGTTCGCTGATCTGGAGCGGGACAACCGGACCCTGGACAGCTATATCAAGACGCTGGAGACGGCCATCAGCCAGCATCCGGACTATGCGGATCTGCACCAGAGCCTGGGCACAGCCTGCCTTCTGCGCGGCTGGCACAGCTTCACCCATGCGGTGGAGGCCTATCGTGAGGCCGTTCGCATCAATCCGGACTACAAGAAAGCGCAAAAGAACCTCAAACTGCTGGAAAATGACGGGCGCGGGTTTTTGATTCTCCTGCGCGCCATTCTCAAATGACTCACAGTCACCTGCACACTTCTTCAGAATACGTCAACACCGGTGTATCCATTCGACCAGGCAACGCTCCCGTATATTCCATGGAAGGAAAGGCATCGACACGGGTGACGGCGGAGGTCCTGCCTGATACCCTACCCTGTGTAACTACGATCTAACCCTTTTGCTGGTATAATGTTTGCAGCTGTCTGTTGGCACATTAAAACCGGCAGTAAAGTGCCCGGTTTTCGCCCTTTGTTGTTTCGAAGCAGGACAGGACGAACCGGGTGAGACACATGGCCGTGCGTCGTGTGCCGTCAGCATCTCTCAATCGGACTTGCCATGATTGCTCATAAGCAAAAAATTCTGTTCTTCATTCTCCTTGCCGGCGTTCTGCCCCTGCGGGCGCAGTCCCTCCAGCGGGTAGTCGCCTCTCCTTTCGAGCCCGGATCTCCGGCTGTGATCCGGTTCGAATGGGATAATGGTGCACCCATAACACCGCTGTGGAGAATGGGGGTTGTATTGCCTCCGGAATTCGATCGCACCCAGCTTCTCCTGGCCGCTTCGCGAAGCATCAATGGCGGTTTTACCGTGGCCAACAGCGGCGACACCCTCTGGGTTGTGCGCGGCACCTCCGGCGACCGTGTGACCGGCAGCTCCCGCATGGATCTCTCCGTTGCCAGCATCGGTCTGCCGGCGGATCTGCAGAAAAGCTACCCCTTTGTATTCATCATCCAGGACAGCAGCCGGCGCGCCCGGTTTTCCGGCACCATGACCCTTTCCCGTGAAGAGTGACATGCAGCATACTATGCCAGGCAAATTCGTGACCAAG
>DAOOPF010000145.1:0-7991 GCA_035388125.1 bacterium
CTTTTGACAAGAAAGGATATGCTCCGGGACAGCACGGCCGCACCCGCCGCTTCAAACAGTCCGAATACTCCGTTCAGCTGCGCGAAAAGCAGAAAGTGAAACGGATCTACGGCCTGCTCGAGAGCCAGTTCCATACCTATTTTGAACGCGCCGAGCGCCTCAAGGGTATCACCGGCGAGAATCTGCTCCGTCTGCTCGAGACCCGTCTCGACAACGTGGTCTACCGCCTCGGCCTGGCGCCTTCGCGCACGACCGCGCGGCAGCTGGTGCGCCATCGCCACGTTCTGGTCAACGGCGAGCTGGTCGATATTCCCTCCTATCAGCTCAAGGCCGGCGACGAGATCCGCATCCGCGAGAAGAGCCGTCAGCTCGAGATCATCCACAGCGCCATGAAACGCGTACGCGACGGCAAGATGGTCGCCTGGCTCTCGCTCGACAAGGCCGGCATGCAGGGAACCATCCTCGAACAGCCGGCGCGCGACGCCATCCCCGTGGATGTAAATGAGAAATTAATCGTTGAGCTCTATTCCAAGTAGGCCGGACCCTGGCGTCCCGGAATAGCTGTTGTCAACCTCATCATTGATCAATGGAGTTTTAAATGGCTTTACCAAGTTTTCAGATGCCTGAAAGCATCGAACTGGATGAGTCAACATATACCAATACCTACGGCAAGTTCATCGTTCAGCCCCTGGAACGCGGCTTTGGCGCGACCATCGGCAACGCTTTCCGCAGGGTCCTGCTTTCCTCGATCCCCGGCGCCGCCATCACCACCTTTCGCGTCGACGGCGTGCTGCACGAGTTCAGCACCATCCCCGGGGTCAAGGAGGATGTCTCCACCATCGTGCTCAACCTCAAGCAGGTGCGTCTGAAGCTGATCGACAAAAAGCCGGACAAGATCTCGATCCGTCTCAAGGGCCCGAAAACTTTCACCGCCCGCGATATCCAGGAACAGAGCACCGATTTCGAGGTCCTCAACCCCGACTGGCACATCGCCACGCTCAATGCCGATGCCGATTTCACCATCGAGCTGCGCATCGGCCGCGGCCGCGGCTATGTTCCGGCCGAAGAGAACCGGATGCCCGATCTGCCCCTTGGCGCCATCCCCATCGATGCGGTCTTTACGCCGGTCGTGCGCGTCACCTATACGGTCGAAAACACCCGCGTCGGTCAGCGCATCGACTATGAACGCCTGATCCTCGAGATCTCCACCGACGGCAGCATCACCCCCGACGACGCCCTCAGCTTCGCCGGCAAGATCCTGCGCGACCACATCCAGCTCTTCATCAATTTCGATATCGACACCGAGGAAGAAGAGTCGCAGGAAGTGGACGAGGAGTCGATCCGCATCCGCAAGCTGTTGAAGATGAGCGTCGATGAACTCGAACTTTCGGTCCGTTCGCATAACTGCCTCATGGCTGCGAACATCAAGACCATCGGCGACCTGGTCCGCCGCGATGAACAGGAGATGCTCAAGTTTCGCAACTTTGGCCGCAAATCCCTCTCCGAACTCTCCAAGATCCTCGAGGAAAAGGGGATCACCTTCGGGATGGATGTGGACAAGTATCTCAGAAAAGGCGACGATTAAGACTGCAGCCATCCCCCGTATGGCTTTGAACCTGCAGAGTTTGTTGTACCCTATGGAAGGATTCTATTCATGAGACACGGCAAATCCGGAAGAACATTAGGCAAAACCCACAGCCATCGCAAGGCGATGATGAACAATATGGCGGCCTCCATTCTCAGCCACAAGAGCATCATCACCACCACGCCCAAGGCCAAGGAAGCGCGCGGTGTCGTCGAGCGGCTGATCACCTTCGCCAAGAAGAACGATCTGGCTGCCCGCCGCATGGTCCTGCGCACGATCAAGGACAAGGAACTGGTCAGGGAGCTGTTCGACGAGATCGGCCCCAAATATTCCGACCGCAACGGCGGCTACACCCGGGTGATCAAGCTCGGCAACCGCCAGGGCGACGGCGCCTCCATGTCCATATTCGAGCTGGTCGGCTACGAGGGCGCCAAGGCCGCCAAGATCGAGAAACAGCGGCAGAAACGCGAGGACAAGGCGGCCAAGAAGAAGAAAGAGATTGAAGAGGCGGCCAGGCAGGAACAGCAGCAGCCGCCGAAGGAAGAAGAAGGCGGCGAGAAGAAATAGCCGCTCCCTCTTAACGGCTTTATCACAGGGCAATCGCGATGATTGCCCTTTTTTTTGGGCCCCTGCTCAGGCCGCCCCGTCCGCGCGGCTCCGCAGCGGCAGGGGGCAGGGACGGCCATTGCGCGCGCAGCCGGTTGGGGTGATTATTTTTACTTTCATTTTACTCCTCTTGTTCGTACATTATCCATATTTCCGCGGAACCCTGCGCCCCTGCGGCGGTTAAATCCCTGTCCGCGCGCCTACACCCCCCATAACCGGCGCGGGCTCCGTACCATAATCGGGAACCCACATGAAAAGACTCTTTTTGCCCGCAGCACTCCTTCTCGTTGTTCTGGTCATGGCCTGCACCAACGAAGAGCCGCTGCCGAGCGGCCTCGACGCCCTCCATCGCGCCAATACCGATTCGCTCCGCGTCGTCACCATCCCGGCGCTGGAAGCGGCCCAGTATCGCCTGGAGGTGAACCCCGGCCTGACCAGCAGCCTGCTCGTCGGCCGGCATGACGGCATCACAACCCGTGCCCTGATCAAGTTCACCGGACTCTCCTCCGTCGATACCGCCTCGGTCAACGCTGCCACTCTGACGCTCACCCAGAAGGGGCGCTGGGGAAGCGGCGGCCCCTTCACCTGCACCATCCACAAGGTCATCGCCGGCTGGGCCGAAAATACAGTGCGCTGGAGCGAGATCGATGGCAACTACGATCCTGTCGCCCTCGCCTCCTTTGAGGTGCTCGCTGAAGATTCGGCGTCCTATGAAGTGCAGATTCCGCCGGCGGTCATCAATGACTGGATTGCGGGCGCGGACAAGAACGGTCTGCTCCTCGATTTCGGCGATGCCGGCATGGCGGCGGAGCTGAACTCCGTCGACGTCTCCTCCGCCGGCTACCCGGCCCTGAAGCTGGCTTTCACCACCAAAGCGGGTGAGGCGGATACCGTCACGGTCAACCCCGCCGAGGACGCCACTCTCTTTACCTATGACACGATCGAACCGGCCGAAGTGGTCGAACGGGGAGGCGACCGCCTCTGGATCGACAACGCGCGCGGCTACCGGATGCTGCTCCGCTTCGACCTCTCCTGGCTGGCCCCCGTGGTCACCATCCACCAGGCCTATCTCTCCCTGCCCGCCGATTCCTCGCTCAGCCTGACCGGCTCCGCGGATCTCGGTTTCAGGATCAACTCCCTTACCAGCGACTCGTCATGGCAAAGCCCCGCAGCGATGGCTGTGGACTCGAGTTTCTCCGCCCCGACGGGAACGGCCAGTGGCTCGGATGGGACGATCGTTCTGACCACCAGCACCAACATCGCCTATATGAGCAATATGGTGCAGCGCTGGGTGACCGGCACCGCCGCCAACTATGGCCTGGTCGTCCAGTCCACCGGCTACGGCTCCAATCTCGGCAAAATCGCCATCTGCAACGATCCCGGCGCGGGCGGGCGGGTGCCCACCCTGCGCATCACCTATTCGTATCCCGCCGCCGTGCGGTTTTAGGAGGAGGCGGAGTGAATACTAACAGGAACAACCCGGCCATGTCCATACACCGTATCAGCTCCATTCTTATCGCCCTCGCCCTGCTTCCGGCCCTCTTCGCGCCGGTCCATGCCGATTCCTACTACTCCTCCATCGGACTGGGACTGCCCAAGTACATGGTCTCGACCAAAGCGAGCGGCATGGGAGGCGCCGGCATCGGCGTGATGGATCGCATCGCCCTCAACAGCCTCAACCCGGCCACCCTCAATATCCAGGGCATGACCACCCTCGGCGTCAATTTCGAATACGAGATCTCGGACAACCAGAGCAATGTTGGCAGCGCTGTCACCCGCTATGGCAACGCCATGGGCATGCAGTTCATCGTGCCGCTGCAGAAAAAGGTCACTCTCTATATCATGCTCCGGCCGCTCACCAACTCGCGCTATACGCTGGCCTACACCAACGCGGACACCGCCCTCGCCTACACCCGCACCATCAAGGGGGACGGGGGCATCAATGCCGGCGTGTTCGGTCTGCAGTACAATCTCAAGGAGCGCCTCTTCATCGCCGCCAACGCCAACTTTAACTTCGGCGCCTTTAACGAACAGTGGGAGTACACTTTCGTCGATGACGGCTACCGCGACGCGACCGACGAGTTCAACAGCCACCTCTGGGGATTCGGTTACGACCTGAGCTTTTTATACAAGCTCAATGGACTGGTCTCCATCGGCGGGCTCTATCGCAGCGGCAGCCGCCTCAACATGGAGACCTCGATCGACCTCTCCAGCGCGAAGGCGATCGATGCCGACAGCAACCGGATCAAGCTTGACTATCCTGCCGCCTTCGGGGCCGGTGTCGCCCTCACCCTGAAGAAATGGCTTTTCGCCGCCGATTACTACCGGCAGGGCTGGCAGGACTATGCCCATGACGGCAAAAAAGTGCCGGGGCTCGAGTCGTTCCAGCGGGTCAGCGTCGGCGCCGAGTACACCGACTCCCGTTCCCGGCTTGAGGGCTACAGACGCCGCATCTCCTGGCGGCTGGGCGGCTATTACAGCCAGCTTCCCTTCACCAATGCGGCCGGCGAGAATGTGCACGAGAGTTTTATTTCCCTCGGCTGCGGCCTGCCCTTTTCAGTGACCGCCGGCCAGGTTGACATCGCCCTGGAGGTGGGCAGGCGCGGCGACGTCGGCCGCTTTATGTATGAGGATACCATCTTCCGGGTGAGCGGCAGTTTGACCGGCGGCGAACGCTGGTTCCAGAGACGCTATTAACCTTTCGCGAACGGAATTACGCCATGGCCATTGCCATCGGATCAGACCACGCCGGGTTCGCCCTGAAACAGGCGCTGCGCGCGTGGCTTGACGAGAAGAGCATCGAGTATACCGATTTCGGCTGCTTCGCTGAATCCCCCGCCGCGGATTACGCTGATTTCAGCTATCGGGTCGCCTCCGCGGTGAGCAGCGGCATTTGCAGCCGCGGCCTGGTCATCTGCGGCACCGGTATCGGCGCCATGATCACCGCCAACAAGGTGAGCGGCATCCGCGCCGCCCTCTGCTGCAGCGACTATATGGCCGAGATGGCGCGCCGGCACAACGACGCCAATATCATCGCCCTCGGCGGCCGCACCACCGAGCCGGAAGACGCGATCAGGATGCTGCGCATCTTTCTGGATACCCCTTTTGAAGGCGGCCGCCATCTCGGCCGCGTCGATAAAATCCATCAGCTCACGGGACGCTGATTCCAACCGCCACTGAGGAGAGACCATGTCCATAATCAAGACGCAGGATCCGGCCATCTATGCGGCCATTCAGAAAGAGATCCACCGCCAGCACGGCAAGCTCGAGCTCATCGCTTCGGAAAATTTTGTCAGTCCGGCCGTGCTGGAGGCCATGGGTTCCCCTCTGACCAACAAGTACGCTGAGGGCTATCCCGGCAAGCGCTACTACGGCGGCTGCGAATTCGTCGACGAGGCCGAGAATCTCGCGCGCGACCGCGCCTGTCAGCTCTTCGGGGCCGACCACGCCAATGTGCAGCCCCACTCCGGCTCGCAGGCCAATCTCGCCGCCTTTTTCAGTCTGATCAAATTCGGCGACAAGGTGATGGGCATGGACCTCGCCCACGGCGGCCATCTCACCCATGGCAGTCCGGTCAATTTTTCCGGCCGTTTCTTCAACATGGTCCATTACGGTGTCGGCCGCGACGGTTTTCTCGATATGGACCAGGTCGAGTCCCTGGCCCGGAAGGAAAAACCGGTGATGATCATCGCCGGCGCGAGCGCTTATGCCCGCGCTATCGACTATGCCGCCTTCCGCCGCATCGCCGACGCCGTCGGCGCCAAGCTGGTGGCCGATATCGCTCATCCCGCCGGCGTCATCGCCGCCGGACTGATCCCCTCTCCAGTGCCCCACTGCCACCTCATCACCAGCACGACCCACAAGACCCTGCGCGGTCCGCGCGGCGGCCTGATTCTGGTCGGCATCGACGGCGAGAACGACCTCGGCATCGCCACCCCCAAGGGCCAGCTTAAAAAATGGTCCGAGATCGTCGACAGCCAGATCTTTCCCGGTTTTCAGGGCGGCCCGCTCATGCATACCATCGCCGCCAAGGCGGTGGCATTCGGCGAAGCCCTCCAGCCTGCTTTCAAGACCTATCAGCAGCAGGTGGTCCGCAACGCCGGCGTCCTGGCCGCCACCCTCATCGATCTCGGCCACAAGATCGTCTCCGGCGGCACCGACACCCATCTCATGCTGATCGATCTCAGCGACCGCGGCCTCACCGGCAAGGAGGTCGAACGCGTGCTCGATGAGGCCGGCATCACGGTCAACAAGAACATGATCCCCTATGACCAGCAGAGCCCCTTTCAGACCAGCGGCATCCGCATCGGCACCCCGGCGCTGACCACGCGCGGCATGAAGGAGGCGGAGATGCGCGAAATCGCCGCCCTCATCGACCGGGTCATCCTCCACCTGCACGATGACAAGGTGCTTGATGAGGTCCGCGCCGGCGTTCGCGAGCTGACCGGCCGCTTTCCCCTCTACGAGTCACTGCGGGCATAGACTCCACCCGGCAGGCCCTCCCGCCGCCGAGAAAGTCCTTGAATTCCTGCAAACAGTTGCTTATATTCTTGCCATTGCAAGCCCTGATTTCTGACCTCACCGGGATATCGGCATGAGATGCCCATTCTGCAGCTATCACGACAGCAAAGTGATCGACTCGCGCACGCGCGACGGCGGCCGCACCATCCGCCGCCGGCGGGAGTGTCTCAAATGCCAGCGCCGTTTCACCACCCGCGAACAGCTCGATGAGATCCCCCTCTGGGTGATCAAGACCGACAACCGGCGCGAGGAATTCGACCGGCAAAAGCTCGTCCGCAGCCTCCAGGTCGCCTGCATCAAACGCCCGATCTCCATGGCCACCATCGAACAAATCACCTCCAAAATAGAATATGACCTGCGTGATCGCGGCGTCGAAGAGGTCGAATCGACCGAGATCGGTGAAGCGGTGATGATGGCGCTCAAGGAACTGGATGAGATCGCCTATCTCCGGTTTGCTTCGGTCTACAGGAATTTTCAGGTCAAGGAAGAATTCATCCAGCAGCTCAATCTGCTGAAATAGATCCCGGGCGCCCGCAGCGCTGCTGCTTTGGTCAAGACCAACTCCTCTTTGCACCTCCTCCGGTGCATTTGGAAAATCTGCCCGCGACTACTGCTTGCCGGTACTCTTGCCAATTATGGAGCGGAATTTGGGTCTCTTCAAACGAGCATCTTTCAAGGGAGGTGTTCATCCGGCGGAAAACAAGCGCTGGACCGAAGCCAAACCGGTGGAAAAACTGCCGATCCCCCCGCAGGTCATCATCCCCGTACAACAACATATCGGCGCCCCCTCCCGGCCGGTGGTCGAAGTCGGCGCCAAAGTGCGCGCCGGCGACCCCGTCAGCGAAGCCGCCGGCTTTGTCTCCGTGCCGGCCCATGCCAGCATCTCGGGAACCGTGACCGCCATCGATGAGCGGCCGCACCCCCTTGGCATGCCCGTGCTCTCGGTGGTGATCCAGAGCGACGGTGCGGATGAGTGGAATCCCGACATCGCTTTTCAGGAGGATTATCTCGCTCTCGACCGCGCGGAGATGATCAGCCGCATCCGCGCCGCCGGACTGGCCGGCATGGGCGGGGCCGCCTTTCCGACCCATGTCAAACTGTCGCCGCCGGCCGACAAGCCGGTCGATACGGTCCTCCTCAACGGCGCCGAATGCGAACCCTATCTGACCGCCGACCATCGCCTGATGCTGGAAAAACCCGCGGAGATCCTTCTCGGCCTGCAGATCATCGTCAAACTGCTCGGCGCCAAACAGGCCGCGATCGGCATCGAGAACAACAA
>DAOOPF010000146.1:0-7989 GCA_035388125.1 bacterium
CCCTTCAACCCGACCACCACCATGGAGATCTCGCTGCCGAAACGCAGCCAGGTCAGCCTGGTGGTCTATGATGCCCTCGGCAAGGTGGTCGCGGAGTTGATGAACGGCACCTACAGTGCCGGTGTCCACAAAGTCAACTTTAACGCGATCAACCTCTCCTCCGGTATCTATTTCTACAAACTGACGGCTGGAGAGTTCAGCAGCACCAGGAAGCTGATGCTTCTGAAGTAAGCAAGCTGTTTCATAATCCGCTTCCCCCGGGCGTCCGCCCGGGGGAAGTTCCATGTCATGAAAACAGCCTGTCCGGGTGCTCTGGACAGGCTGTTTTTTAAATGCTCTTTTCCCGTGAAATGAAGGCCCCCTCATGAAATTTTACGCTCTTCGCCCCTGCGCACGGATCCTCTCCGTATGTGTCCTGCTGCTCTCCATCCGCAGCTTTGCCCAGTCCGATGCTATCCAGACCAACGTCCCGGCCCTCAGGGAGGTCTTTGCCGGTGATTTCTACATCGGCTGCCTGCTCTCCTATCCCCATGTCGGTTTTCCCGACGACCCGAAGGTTCCCGGACAGTCGGCTGTGGTCGCCCCCAACGGCGGCAATCTGATCAAGTTTCATATGAACAGCATGTCGCCCGGCAACAACATGAAACCGGCCTATACGGTCGACATCAACGCCAGCGCCTCCGCATACAGAAGCGCCACCGCCGCCAAAAAAGACTCTATCGATACCCATCCAATCGTTGCTTTCAACGGCAATCTCATCGCCCAGCTCAACTGGGCGCAGCGGCAGGGCTTCACCTTCCGCGGCCACACCCTGGTCTGGCACAGCCAGACTCCGGCGGAATTTTTCCGCACCGGCTATACCAGCAGCGGAGCCCGCCTCTCCAAAGAAAAGATGACCGCACGGATGGACAACTATATCGGCAGCGTAATCCGGCTGCTGCATGCGGGCTGGCCGGGGCTGCTCAGCGCCATCGATGTGGTCAACGAAGCGGTGACCGATGCCGGTGTGGACCGCACCACCGACAGCGAATGGTACCTCACCTTCGGCGACAACAGCTATCTGATGAAAGCCTTTGAGCTGACACGCAGGCACACTCTCGCCCAGGGCGAAAGCCAGATCAAACTCTATTATAACGACTACAACACCCACCTCCCCGCCAAGGCGGACGGGATCGTGCGCATCTGCGCCCCCATCTTCCAGGCTGGCTTCCTGGACGGCATCGGCATGCAGGAGCATGACTCCAACTCCTCGCCGACCGCTGAAGAGTGGATTGCCACCTATGACAAATTCGCCCCGATCTGCACCGAGATGGCGGTGACCGAACTGGATGTCACCACCGGCAGCGCAGCGCCCTCGGCGCGCCTGCTGCAGACCCAGGCCAACCAGTACGGTCAACTCTTCAAGTGCTTCGTCGAGCGCAGCTATTTCTCCGGCCGCGGCAAGATCATTTGTGTCGCCAAGGACGGCTTGAACGACGAATGGACTTTTAAAAAGAACCAGTCCTCATCCCTCTGGGATACGAAGAACCAGTGCAAACCCGCGTTTTACGCCGTGGCCGATGTTGGCCTCTCTTATAATGCTCTCGACTCACTCATCGCAGAAGCAGGGACGCTGCAGGAAAGCCACTACACCGCGGATTCCTGGTCCGCCCTCACTACCGCCCTGGGCCCGGCGCAGAGTGCCATGGCGCGCAACTATTCCAATTCCCTCTCCGCCGCCGATACCCTCAAGACCGCTGCAGCGCAGCTTGCCGCCTCCCTGCAGGCTCTGGCGCCCAAAACCAGCGCGGTCGCTTCTGCCGCCAGCAGCAGAGCAGGCGTCTTTTCGCTCGGACAGAATTATCCCAATCCTTTCAATCCGGTAACCCGGATTCCCTACACCCTGACGGAAGCGGATGAGATCTCACTGCGGGTTTATACGCTCACCGGGCAGCTGGCGGCGGTCCTGTATGAAGGCCGGCAGCATGCCGGTGCCCATCTGGCCGCCTTTGACGGCAGCGGGCTGGCGGGCGGTGTCTACATCTACACGCTGCGCTCCAGCCACGCAGTGGAATCGAAAAGATTCATCCTGCTGAAATGAGCCTTTTGAGGAGTTGAAAATGAAACCAGCTCTTTCCTCCACAGCCGCCCTGTGCCGCGGCCTGCTGCGCGCAGTCGCAGCATGCACGCTCATTGGCCTCACTATACTCATCCCGGCCGCTGCGTCCGCCCAGCCCTCGGGCGGGCCCTACGGCCCTTTGCGCCAAAACTACGCGCTGCCTGCCGGCGCGGCCAGAATATTTTACGTCGGGCCTGACGCCCCCGCCGGCGCCAGCGGCTCCGCACTGGCTTCACCGATGCGGCTGGAGGAGGCCATCGCCGCCGCCCGCACCGGCGACGCCATCATCCTCCGCGGCGGCCTCTATCGCACAGGCGATCTGCTCCTCAACCAGGGCATCACCATCCAGCCCTGGGCGGACGAAAAGCCGGTCCTGAAAGGGACACTGGTCGCGGATCAATGGAAAGACCTCGGCAACGGCCTCTGGACCACCACCTGGGACAAACTCTTTCCCGAAAAGCCGGCGGACTGGTGGCGCCGCAGCCGCGAAGGCAAAAAGACCCCCCTGCACCGGTTCAACAATGACATGGTCTTCGCCGACGGCCGTTTCCTGCAGGCGGCAGGATACGAAGGCGAGGTTGACGCGGAGAGCTATTACATTGATTATGAAAGCAAAACCGTCTATATTGGCGTGGATCCGGCTGAACACCTGATTGAAATCACCGCGCACGACTGCGCTATTCTCCGGACCACCAGAGAGATTCATGGGGTAAAATCGGACGGCCGCGGCTATACTCTGCGGGGCCTCACCTTCAGCCAGTACGCCTATCGCGCCCTGGAGATTGAGGGGACCGATCCTGAGGGGATCTCGCCCGAATCCGGCCACGGCAAGATGGTCACCGGCACGACCATCGAGGATTGCACCATCTCCTTCTGCTCGCGCGTGGCCGGCTACTTCCGCGGCGATCACATGACGATCCGCCGCTGCCGCGTCAGCGATACCAGCACCGAAGGGGTCTACATTCTCAGCTCCAACGATGTTCTGCTCGAGAAGAACATCTTTACGCGCAACAATATCGAGCGGATCACCGGCTACTATCCGGCCGCGGTCAAGATCTTCAACCAGTGCTACCGGGTCACCTGCCGGGACAACCTGGTCACCGATCTGCCCTGGTCGAACGGCATCTGGTACGATGTCGGCAACGTGGATGGGGTTTTCGTCAACAACTGGATCGAGAACGTCGGCGGCATTGAATCGCCGGCACGCACCGACCAGCTCTGGCCGAGCGACAACGGTTTCTTTTTCGAGATCTCCAAAGGGGTTATCTGCGCCGGCAATCTCTTCGTCAACTGCGACCACGGCCTGATGATCCTGAACAGCAGCGATGCGCAGATCTGGAACAACACATTCATCAACAGCACGGCCTGCATCGGGCGCAACGAGCGCAGCGCCCAGGGTGATCATTTCGGCTGGCATCCGGCGACCGGGCCCGGGGTCGAAGAGCGCGATGGACACATCCTCGCCAACAATCTCTTCACCGCCACCGCCGGTTTTGCCCGTCCGCTCCTCTTCGTCTGGCAGCCGCCGTCCCTCTGCAGCCGTCTGCCAGAACCGATGCTGGAAAAGATGGGCGACAATCTTTTCGTGCGCAGCGGCGCAGGGAACAAGACTCCCCTTCTGCTCTGGAGTCCGGCCGCCACGCCCAGCTGCCAGGCTGCCCTGAAGAGCCTCGAAGAGCTGCAGTCGAGCCATCCTGAATTCGCCGCCGGCAGCCGCGAATTCCGTGACTACGATGGACCTCTCTTCAGGAGCAGTGAGCTGGGTCATTACCAGCTCCTGCCCGAGTTCACGGCTGCCCGTTCAGGAGTGCAGCCCGCTGATGCGGTGAGACGCGCGGCTGCGCCCCGTTCAAGGGATATGCGCTATATCGGCGCCTATCCCCCGCTGCGCTAAAGTTTCGCGTCCGTCGGGCCCGGCAATGGCCAGAAATCACATCTATTCGGATCACGTTGCTATGAAAGGTAATGATATGCATAAAAGGATTACCATGGTCAGCCGGTCTGCCAGTTCACTTTCGGCGCCAGGATGGCTGGCCCTCTGCTTGTGTCTGGCACTGCTGACCGGATTGTTGCCGGCGCCCGCGGCTGCGCAGCTCCTCGATCAGGGGCAGGAACGTTTCCTCGGCTGCGCCACCAGCAGCGAATACACCCGCTACATGATCCGCTATTTCAACCAGGTGACTCCTGGCAATGACGGCAAATGGGGCTCCGTCCAACCCGCCCAGAATTATTTCAACTGGGGAAACCTGGACAAGATCTATAACTATGTGACCAGCAAGGGGCTTCTCTACAAGCACCACTGCCTGGTTTGGGGACAACAGCAGCCCGGCTGGATCACCGCTCTCGATCAGCCCGCGCAGCGCGCAGCGGTGGAGAACTGGATCAAGCTGGTCGGGGAGCGCTACCCCAAGATGGATTTCGTCGACGTCGTCAACGAGCCGATCCGCGCTCCAGCCGACTACCGGGCCGCTCTGGGCGGAGACGGAGCCACCGGTTGGGACTGGGTGGTCACCTCTTTCGAGCTGGCGCGCAAGTACTGCACTCCGGGCACCAGGCTGATCATCAACGAATACAACGTCCTGCAGGATAATGGCGTCACCGACCGCTATATCGGCCTCATCAACGTGCTCAAGAGCCGCGGACTGGTCGACGGAGTCGGCATCCAGGGCCATTATTTCGAGTTTCGCAGCGACACCCGCGCCGCCAACCAGTACGTCTACAGCGTCACCACCCTGAAGGCCAATCTCGACCGCATCGCGGCCCTCGGTCTGCCGATCTACATCACCGAATTCGATGTCGACGAGCCGGACGACGCCATCCAGCTCGCCCAGTACCAGATCTATTTCCCCCTCTTCTGGAACCATCCCGCGGTCAAGGGGATCACGTTCTGGGGATACATCGAAGGCGATGTCTGGAACTCCCATCCCTACACCTATCTGCTCAAGGCCAACGGGGCCGAGCGCGCCGTCATCCCCTGGCTGCGCGACTATATTAAAAAACCCATCTCCCCCATCGCCCTCGCGCCCAACGGCACCCTGGGCGAGCTGCGCAATCCCCTCCTGATGTGGCGCACCTCCGCGCTCGCCGACTCGTACCGGGTGCAGCTTTCGACCGCCCGGGCTTTCACCAGCATCGCGATGGACACCGCCGTGGCGGATACCACCTTCCAGCTGGCCAAACTGGCAGCCAACAGCCGGTTTTACTGGCGCGTCAGCGCGCTCAACGCCTTCGGGGCGAGCAAGTTTTCCAGCGCCGCCTGGTTTGAGACCGGGGTGCAGAGCGGGGTCGAGGACGAGGCGGCCCTGGCGCCTTGCCGGTTCGAACTTTTACAGAACTATCCCAATCCCTTCAATCCGGCCACGACCATCCGTTTCTCCCTGGCGGCCGGCGGCCATGTCGAACTCAAGGTCCATGACCTGCTCGGCCGCGAGATGGCCTCCCTGCTCAGCCGCACCATGGCTGCAGGTGAGCACAGCATCCGCTTCGACGCCTCGGCGCTCAAATCGGGCACCTATCTCTACACCCTGCGGACGGAGGGATTCACCTCCACCCGCATAATGGTCCTCTTAAAATAATCAACCGCTCTCCTTGCGCCCGGCCCCCAAGCATCAATGAGGGCTGCGGGCAGAAATGGAAGCTGACCGGCCCATGCCGGAGCTTGATCGAATGACAACTTGACCCTGTGTGAGACTCCCCATGCGCAAAGGCACATTCCTGTTTGTGATCCTCGCTCTGCTCTGCAGGCCTGCCGAACCGGCACAAAAAAGCAGTGCGGCGTCCATCCCCCATCTCCGCCAGCAGGGCGAAGCATCCCAGCTCATCGTTGATGGCAAACCCTTCCTGATGTTCGGCGGAGAACTGGGCAACTCGAGCGCATCGGATGCGGCCTCAATGCGATGGATCTGGCCCAGGCTGCAGCAGATGCATCTCAACTCAGTCCTGGTGCCCGTTTATTGGGAGTTGATCGAGCCGGAGGAGGGGCGGTTTGATTTCGCCCTGGTCGACAGCATCCTCGATGCCGCCCGCGCCCATGATCTCAGGCTCGTCCTGCTCTGGTTCGGCTCCTGGAAGAACAGCATGTCCTGTTATGCCCCGCTCTGGGTGAAATCCGTTCCAAACCGTTTCCCCCGCGCCCGCACGCGATCGGGCGAGGCGCAGGAGATCCTCACCCCTTTCAGCGACGCCAACCTGCAAGCCGACCGGCGTGCTTTCGCCGCGCTGATGAAACATCTCCACACCGTAGATGAAAAAGAACAGACTGTGATCATGGTCCAGGTGGAAAACGAGATCGGCATGATTCCCGAGGCTCGCGATCACTGCAGGGAGGCGGAGAAACGCTTTGCGGAGGAGGTGCCGGCAGAGCTCCTTGCCGTTCTTCAGAAGCACAAACAGTCGCTTCAGCCGCGGCTCAGCGAGGCGTGGGAGAGACAGGGCGCTCCGGCCAGGGGCAGCTGGGAAACCGTATTCGGCAAAGGTCCGGCCACCGACGAGTTCTTCATGGCCTGGTATTTCGCCCGCTATACGAATGAGGTGGCCAGGGCGGGAAAAGCAGAGTATCCCCTGCCGATGTACGTCAACGCCGCGCTGATCCGGCCGGGGTACCAGCCCGGCCAGTATCCCAGCGCCGGTCCGCTCCCCCACCTCATCGATATCTGGCGGGCGGGTGCTCCGCAGATCGATTTTCTCGCACCCGATATCTATTTCAGGAATTTCCGGGAATGGGTCATGCAGTACGATCTGCCCGGCAATCCCCTCTTCATTCCGGAAGTAGGCAACAGCCAGAGCCCTGCCAACGCCTTTTACGCTGTCGGCGAGCACGATGCCATGGGTTACAGCCCGTTCTCTGTGGAGGATCTGCCCGATCCCGGCCGCAATCCTCTTTCGCGCGCCTATGAGCTTTTGCATCAGCTGCAGCCGCTTCTCGCCGCCCATCAGGGGATGGGCAGCATGCGCGGGGTGCTGCTGGACAGCACGGATCAGCGCGCCAGGATCGAACTGGGGGATTACATCCTGCAGGTGCGGCACGAATACAGCTGGAGTTATGCGCAGCGCGAGGAGAATGTGATGCCGCGCTATGGCGGCCTCTTCATCCGGCTGGCCGATGACGAGTTTCTGGTCGCCGGCACCGGACTGATCATAGAGGTCGCGCCGCGGGCTGCGGGTGTGCGGGCGGGCATCGGCAGCGTCGATGAGGGTGGCCTGGTCGATGGCCAATGGCGATCCGGGCGCCGGCTTAACGGCGACCAGACCCATCAGGGACGCCATATCCAGCTGCCCGGCCAGAGCTATACCCTTCTCAGGGTCAAGCTTTACACTTACCGCTGATCGATAGAGCAGGGAGAAGAGAGCGCGCATTGCGCAAGGCGTACAAGCCCGGACGAGTGATCGCCGGCACCTGCCGCCGCCATTGAGGTAATAAAAAGCCGGTCCCAAAAGACCGGCTTTTTATTGAGGGGATATCTCAGATATAATCGTTGAGGATATTCTCGAGCATTTCAAGACGGCCGCTGTGCATCACCGGCATCCCGTTTTCGAGAATATACTTTTCCAGCTCGGCGAAACCCACCTGGCCGGCCATGATTTTGGCGCCGATCCCCGACTTGTAGCTCGCATAACGCTCGTCGATGAAAGAGCTGAAGGCCTTCTCCTCGATGATCTTGTGGGCGATGAGCAGGCCGCGGGCGAAAGCATCCATCCCGCCGATGTGGGCGTGGAAGAGATCGACCGGATCGATCGAGCTGCGGCGCACATGGGCGTCGAAATTGAGTCCGCCGCTGCCGAGGCCGTTCTGTTTGAGGATGACCAGCATCGCCAGGGTGGTGCTGTAGAGATCAGCCGGAAACTGATCGGTGTCCCAGCCGAGGAGGAGGTCGCCGCGATTGGCGTCGACG
>DAOOPF010000147.1:0-7704 GCA_035388125.1 bacterium
CAGGGCGAGGACGCGGGCCGGGGAGCCGCTGCCGCCGGCGATCGGCAGCGCGCCGATCACGATCCAGGCGCCGCGGGCGGGCAGCTGATCGAGGGCGGTGAGATTTTCGAGATGGATGCCCCCCTGCCCGGCCAGTATCTTCCCGGACAAAAAATCGGCAGAGAGGCCGCCGTCGAGGCCGGGCGTGTCAATGCCGACGATGCGCGCACCGCGCGCTCTAACGATCAGTTCCATCGCCGCCGGGCTGATGCCGGGGAAATGGAGGCTGCCGTCGGCCGCGCGCCCCAGATAGCTTTTTTCATCCGGCCAGCGGCGGCTCCAGCCGGTGGCGACCGCCACCGCGCAGCCGGGCGGGAGGGGGCCGAAACGCGCCTCCCAATCGGCCACATCGGCGGGTTCAAGGAGAGCGTCGCACTGCAGCGGCACGGTGATGGTGAACAGGGGGGCGACGAGTCGGCTGGCGGGGATCGCGGAGATGGTCAAGCCGCCCGCAAGATAGTGGGCCGGCGCGCCCGCATGGGTGCCGGAGTGCCCGCCCAGCGAGAACCGCTCGAGAAAATAGCCCTCCCGTTCCATCGCCGCGGCCGGTGCGATCTCAAGGGGCGGATCACCGGGCCAGACCGGCATCCCCGGCTGCAGGGGATGGGTCAGATCGACGACACGGAAAGGAAATTCCTTCATGCCGCCCTCCGCTGTGGCGGCGGGAGCGGCGTACAGTCCCGGCGGGAGCTCATCATCCCAGCTCCAGTTCATGCCCTTCGGCGCGGGTGACGTACATCGCCGCCGTGAGGTCGCCGGTGACATTGATCACCGTGCGCGACATGTCCAGGATGCGGTCGACTCCGAAAATAATGCCGATGCCCTCACCGGGCACACCGACCGACTGCAGGACCAGGACGATGACCGGCAGGGAGCCGCCCGGCACACCGGCGGTGCCGATCCCGGCCAGCACCGAGGCGAATACGACCGTAAGCTGCTGCACCAGGGTCAGCTCGATCCCGAAAAACTGGGCGAGAAAGAGGACAGTCACCCCCTCGTAGAGGGCGGTGCCGTTCTGGTTGGCGGTGGAGCCGAGGGTGAGGACGAAATTGCCGATATGGCGTGGTATGCCGAGATTCTGGTCGGCCGCGCGCAGCGCCGTCGGCAGGGTGACATTGCTCGAACTGGTCGAAAAGGCGGTGAGAATAACCTCCTTGATGCGGCCGAAAAAGCGCCATGGACTGACCCGGACAACAAACTTGAGGAGCAGGGAGTAGACTCCCAGCATATGGATCAGCAGCCCGGCCATGACCACAAAGACATACTTGCCCAGAATCATCACCACATCGAGGCCGAGACGCGCCACCACGCTGAAGACCAGGCAGGCAACGCCGACCGGAGCCAGCTTCATTCCCATGTTGATGATCATCATCACGACATCATAGAGCCCCTGCAGAAAACGCTCGAAAGTCTCGGTGCGCTCCGAGCGCGTCAGGGTGAGGGCGAGTCCGACAAAAAGGGAAAAGACCATCACCGCCAGGACGCCGCCGCCGCGATAATTCTCGTCAAAGGCCCCCACGGCATCGGCGAGGGGATTTTTCGGGATCAGATCGAGCAGGGTCTGCACGATCGATTTGGCCTCCGCGGCGCTCTGGACCGCCCTGCTGACCGAGGAGGCGGTGAGCGAACCCGTCAGCATCTGCCGTTCCGCCTCGCTCAGACCCGCGCCGGGCCGGATCCAGTTGACCAGGAAGAGGCCGATCATCACCGAGATCAGGGTTACGATCACGGTATAGCCGAGAGTGCGGGCGCCGATGCGGCCGAGCTGGCGGATATCACCAAGTTCAGCGACGCCCAGGGCGAGGGCGGAAAAAATCAGCGGAATGACCGCCATGAAAATAATGCGCAGAAAGATCTGCCCCACCGGGGCGATGAGATTGCGGATGAGCCAGTCGAGCCCCGCACTCTCCCCCCAGAAAAAGTTGACGATCAGTCCGGCAATAACGCCGACGGCCAGGCCGATGAATATTTTGATGTGCAGGGGGCGTTTGGGACGGGGTGAAGCTGAATCCATGACCATCTCCTCGGTGTCAGTGGGAGTGGAAGCGGTGGTTGTTTCGCGCAATTTAGGAAACACGAGCAGGAAATGCAAGGTCAAATTTCAGCCGCCCGAACCATGCTTTCGGCGCCGCCCGCACCCTCCTGCCCGCCCCGGCAGCGGCGCCTCAGCTCAAACCTGCGCAATGCACTCTGCACCGCCCCGGCATCCGCCTGCACCCGCCGCAGGAATCCGCATTTGTCTACACCTGAAAAAAGCGTGCACAATTCACTTGTTTTTTTGCATCAGCTTGATTATGTTTTTGCGATGATTATCAACGCTAATATCTTGTTATTTCGTATATTTGAACTATCTATCCCTAACCAACCCGTGAGGAACCATGAAAAATCGACTGCACTTCCTGCCCCTCCTCCTGCTGCTGCTGGCCGGCGCCCTCGCCGCCCAGGGCATCTCGTTTCATGGCAGCGCGCGCAATTCGATCTACGCTTACGAAAGCGACAAGGCTCACACCCGTTTTTTTCAGTATCTCAACTTTGCCGCCGTCAGCCCCTGCAAACATCTCGCCCTGAATTCAAACATCCGCTTCCTCACCGACGCCAACCAGGAGCTGGACAATGACCTGCGTTTTCGCGCCTTTGCCCTCAATCTCGAGGCCAAAAACCTGCTCAATAACCGGTTGAACCTGGTTTTCGGCCGGCAGTTCCTCCACCCGGGCACCACGCTGGGGGCCCTCGACGGCCTCAATGCCCGCTACGCTTTCGGCCAAAAGCTCTCGCTGCAGCTCTATGGCGGCGTGGAGAGCATCGGCTCGCGCGCTTTCAAGGTGCAGAAACTGGAGGACGCCACGGTGCTCGGAGGGCTGGTTCAGGCTAAAAAAATCTACTCCAGCACCGCCCAGCTCTTTTACCTGCGCAAAGCCGACAGTGATGCGGCCTATTGGCAGATCGCCGGCGCCAACCTTGAGAGCGATCTGCTCCCCTGGGTCCGCCTCCGTCTGCAGTCCCATTACGATCTCGAGAACGAGCGCATGCACCGGCTGCTCCTCAACGCCAGCCGTTCCTGGAACGACAAACTGGCCACCTTTGTCGAGTTCAAGCAGCAGAATCCCCAGGTCTATGCCAACTCTTATTTCACCATCTTCGAGGTCAAGCCCTACTCGCGGCTGCGCGCCGGGGCCGATTACGAGCTTTTGCCCGGCCTCGCAGTCGAAGCCCAGTATCAGCACCTCATGCTCGACCAGGAGGGCGCGGACCGTCTTCTGCTCTCGCTCAACAATGACGATGGCAGCGTCGGTCTGCTCTACGAGAGCGGCTACACCGGCGACCAGATCAGCGCCTTTTTCAACTATGGATACGAGGTGCTGCCCAAACTTATCGCCTCGCTCTATGTCGATTACTCCAGGTACCGCACCGAGACGGTCTACGAGTACGACGACCAGCTCGCCAACGCTGCGCGCCTCGGCTATACCCTCGGCCGCTGGAATGTCATCGCTGAATACCAGTGGCTGACCAACCGCTTCACGGAGAGCGATGCGCGTTTCCTGAACCATATCACCTACCGCTGGTAAGAGAAGAGGAGCCCTCATATGAAAAGAATTCTCATCTGCGCCGCCCTGACCGCTCTGGCCCTTCTCCGGATTCCAGCCGCGGAGGCCCAGGTTTCTGAACTCAAATTCTCGCACAGACTGCACAGTGAAGCCGTCGGTGCCGCGTGCACCGACTGTCATAACGCGGCGGAGAGCGCCCTGGCGACCGACAACCTCCTGCCCGACATGGAGAGCTGCTATACCTGTCACGACCGCGAGGCCGAATGCAGCCTCTGCCACAGCGATGTCGACAACGCCAAGGCCGAGCCGCGCATCAGCGCCTACATTGCCAAGTTTCCCCACGCCCGCCATATTTCGGACAAAATGACCTGCGAATCCTGTCACACCGGCATCGCCGCCAGCGAAACGGTCGCCGCTGTGCACCTGCCGGGCATGGCCAAATGTTCGAGCTGCCACGACGATCTCGCCAAACCGGGCTACTGCTACGACTGCCACGCCGGTGGTGAAAATCTGGAACCGGCCACCCATACCCTCGACTGGCCCAAAGCCCACGGGGTGCAGATGCACACCGATAAGGATGAGTGCAAGCTCTGCCACACCGACAATCAGTGCATCGACTGCCATAAAAAGGGCAATCTCGACCGCCAGGCCCATCCGCTCAACTATATCAACAATCACGGCCTCGCCGCCAAGGGCAACAAGGAGCAGTGCCTGACCTGTCATGAGGATGAGAGCTACTGCGTGAGCTGCCATCAGGCCCAGATGGTGATGCCGCGTTCGCACGCCCGCGCCGCCTGGTCCAATACGACCACCGGCGGGGCCCATGCCCGCGCCGCCCGCGCCGATATGGACGAGTGCACCGTCTGCCATTCCGACGCTGCGAGCCAGCCGATCTGCATCCAGTGCCACGCGGCCCAATAGCAGCAGGTCGGCAGGAAGACACCTGACCATCCCGTATAATGATCATTCTGGATCCGGAACCCCTAATCAGCGGCAGTGATGACCAAATATCTGATCTACCTCCTCGTAACGGTGGCGGGCGCCGCGGTGCTCGCCATCGAACTCCTCGGCACCCGCGTCCTCGGCCCCTTTTACGGCGTCAGCCTCTATCTCTGGTCCGCCCTGATCGTCATCACCCTGCTCTCGCTGAGCTGCGGCTATTATCTCGGCGGGCGCTGGGCTGACCGCGGCGCAACCCTGCGCCGGCTGGCGTGGCTTCCGGCCGCGGCGGGGATCTGGCTGATGCTGGTGCCCCTGATCAAAAAGCCGCTGCTGCTCGCCCTGACCCCGCTCGGATTGCGCGCGGCGGTGCTTCTGGCAGCCCTGCTGCTTTTCGCGCCGACCCTCACTCTGCTCGGCATGGTGACCCCCTACGCCCTCAAGCTGAAAACCCGGCAGCTCGAGAAACTGGGCCGCACGGCCGGTTCGCTTTCCGCCCTCTCCACCCTGGCGAGCGTCATCGCCGCCCTGCTCACCGCCTACTGGCTCATCCCGGCCATGGGAGTCAACCGTCTCACCTTCGCCATCGCGGCGCTCCTCATCGTGAGTGCGGTGGCGGTCTTTGTCCTCGAACGGCGGGCCTTTGCGCCGGAGGCGATGGTTCTGCTCGGCCTGCTCACCCTCGGTCCGGTGGTAAAGGCCCTCCAGGCCAAAGAAGCGCCCGGCGTGCTCTTCACCGGCCAAAGTCCCTATGGCGAGATTCGGGTTCTCGAACAGAACGCGATGCGCTACCTGCTCATAGACGGGGCGATCCATACCTCCGTCCAGGCGGAAAATTTCAGGACCGAGATGCGGTACGTGGTGGCGCTGGATCTGGTGCGCAATTTTTTTGATCGGACCGGGGAGATGCTGCTGATCGGGCTGGGCGGGGGTTCGGTCGCGAAGAACTGGACGGAAAAGGGGTGGCAGGTGGAGGCGGTCGAGATCGACCCGGTGGTGGCGCGCATGGCCGCGGACTATTTCGGCCTCCTGCCGCATGAAGCGCAAGTGCGTATCATCGACGGCCGTCAGCATCTGCGCAGGACGGACAAAAAATATGACGTGATCATCCTCGACGCCTTCGGCTCCAGTTCCATCCCTTTTCACCTCACCAGCACCGAGGTTTTTGAACTCATGAAATCACGGTTGACGGAGGAGGGCGTTCTTGCCGTCAATACTGAAGCGCTCGGCTGGGAGGATGTCCTGATCCGGAGTCTCGCTTTAACCCTCAAAGAGAGTTGTTCACATATCATCGCCCTGCCGACGGCCGAACCACCGAACGCCCTGGGCAATGTACTGCTGCTGGCGGCCAACCGGCCCCTCGAATTCCCGGACGATTGGCTCGGCCGTCCCTTCGATTTTCTGGATGACGACTATGCCCACTGGTCGGTCGTACAGCGCAACCACGCCTGGGACAACCGCTATATCCCCGGAACAGAAAACGCCGTCGTTCTGACCGATGACCGCAATCCCTCCGACCTCTGGGCCGAGCGCATCAATTACGCGGTCCGTCAGGAACTCCCCGCCCTTCTCCCCGGCCAGACGGCCGCCTGGTAGAGCTCCTCTTCCCGCACCTTTTAAACCGCACAAAGCCTGACCATAAAAAAACACCCGTCCTGAACAGAACGGGTGTCATGGGGAAACAGCAGCGGACGGGCTCATACCCGCCCTGGAAGCTGATTAATTGCCGACCATGGTCGCGCCGCCGAGAAATGAGAGTACCTGACCGATCGGATTGGCGATGGCGGTGGTGGTGCTGCCGGCGAAGAGCAGGCCGACGGCCTTGGGATTGGTCGTCACATCCTGCACCATCAGCGATCCGGAATCGCCGCCGGCCAGGAACTTGCTTCTTTTGTTGGCGATGATGATTTGACCGGTGAAGGTCTTGGTGAAGGCTGTGGTGCCCGCGCACTCGTTTTCATAGATGATCGAAACGGTGCCGTTGAGCGCCGAAACCGAGCTCCGGGTCAGACCGGTGGTGCGGCCGCTCTTCTTCACAGCCTGGCCTACCGCCGCAGCGATGGTGGAGGACGAGATCGTGCCGATCTCGAGGATGGCGCCGGTAGGGCTCACCATGCCGGAAATCACCTTGGCAACCGCGCAGTCGACATTGCTGTTCGGGAGCGAATGCTTCAAAACCAGGGTTCCGACATTCTGGCCGTTCGCGGCGGTGCAGTTGATGTCGATCAGGCCGGGCTGGATCACCGGATCGCCGTTCGCAGCGATCTTGCTGTTGCCGCCGGCGATGATGTCGGCCTCGAGCACATGGTAGTTGCTGAGAATATGCTGCTGGCCGCCGATGGTGATCAACGAACCGAGGGTGCCGCCGCAGCAGTAGCCATTGGCAAGGTCGTAGCTCCAGCCGCCCGAGGTGCCGAGCTGGATCGGCGCTGTCTGTTTGGCCGTATGGCTGACAGCGGGAGTTGTCGTTTTCAGGGCCTTGATTTCGCCGGTCACTTCAATGACCAGGGGCACGCTCTCCAGCTCGGCGGGAATTCCGCCCGGGCCTTTTTGCAGCGCAGCCGATTTGGCCATCACCATGATCACCGGCTGGCCATCCTCGGTCACGGTGACGGCAGTGCCGACGACCTCGGGATTCTTCATCAATTCGGCGGTATGCCGCTCCTGCACAGCGATCACCGCCTTGATAGCCGGATTATCGAGCGTCCACTCACTGGTCTTGACCGTGGGCTCGGCGGCGGTTGGCATCGCCTGCTTCTCGCCGCAGCCGAACACCAGCAGCAGCACCAGCAGTGTGGCGGTTCCAATCAGGGCAATTTTCAGCGCTTTCGTTGCTTTCATCTTGACAACCTCCTGGTTTAAGCACTACGCCTTTGCGGGAATGAAGAATAAAACACGAGTCGCGGCTTGCGGCTTTTTCAAAATAATTATGTTCATGAGGAATAGCAAGTTTTTTTTCAACTATTTTTCGCGATGGGCATGAGCCTTCCAGGGCGTGGCATGAGCCGGCATGGAGTGAATATGGGGGGAAGAGGGAAAGGTGTCGGATCGAAAGAGGGCGTCTCCGGCGGCAGAGACGCCCTTTTTATGATCAGAAGAAGATCAAAGAGGTCAGGATGAAAACCGGGATGAGGATGAGCAGGGAGTAGCCCATGTAGCCGAAAAAGCTCGGCATCTTGAT
>DAOOPF010000148.1:0-7632 GCA_035388125.1 bacterium
CACCGCATCGTCATCGGTCCGCGCTCGGCCATTTTCGCCCCCCTCGCCGATGTCCGCCTGATCGTGGTCGACGAGGAGCACGAACCTTCGTACAAGCAGAATGACCTCACCCCGCGCTACCACGCCCGCGATGTGGCGGTCATGCGCGCCAAACTGGACCGGGCGGTGGTCGTTCTCGGCTCGGCCACGCCCGCGCTTGAAAGCTACTACAATGCCCTCTCCGGCAAGTACCGGCTGATCTCGATGCCCAACCGCATCGATGACGTCCCCATGCCCGGGATCGCCTTTGTCGATATGCGCAGCGAGCCCAAAATCATCGGCCGCAAAGATCCGATTATCTTCTCGCGCTATCTGCGCCAGAAAATCGACGAAAAACTGGCGCGCGGCGAGCAGATCATCCTTTTTCAGAACCGCCGCGGATTCGCCACCCTCTTCAAGTGCAGCAGCTGCGGTTATGTCGCCGAGTGCGAGAACTGCTCGATCTCGCTCACCTATCACCTGCGCGGCCGGCTGCTCAAGTGCCACTACTGCGGCTTTACGCGCAAGGCCCCGGAGCTCTGCCCGCAATGCGGCGGGAGCGACCTCTTCTTTCGCGGCATCGGCACCCAGCGTATCGAAGAGGAACTCAAGGAACTTTTTCCGGGCGTCGCGGCGGTGCGCATGGATCTCGACACCACCCGCGGCCGGCACGCCCATGACCGCATCCTCAGCGCCTTCGGCCGCGGCGAATACCGGATCCTCCTCGGCACACAGATGGTGGCCAAGGGGCTCGACTTTCCCCGCGTCACTCTGGTGGGGGTGATTTCGGCCGACTCGGAACTCCATTTTCCCGATTTCCGCGCCGGCGAGCGCACCTTTCAGCTCCTCACCCAGGTGGCCGGCCGCGCCGGGCGCAAGGAGCGCCTCGGCGAGGTGGTGATCCAGACCTTCACTCCGGAGCACTCCGCCCTTCTCTTTGTGCGCAATCACGACTATGTCAATTTTTACGCCGCCGAGGTCAAGGAGCGCGAGCCCCTCGGCTATCCCCCCTTCAGCCGGATGACCCACCTCCTTTTCAAGGGAGAGGAGGAGGCTGCCGTGCTGCGAACCGCAAACCACTTCGCTACCTGTCTGCGGCCGGATGACGCCTACCGGGCGCTAGGGCCCGCCCCCTCGCCTCTGGCGCGCCTGGAGGGGCTCTACCGGTATCAGATGCTGCTGATGAGCAGCAAGGAGAGCGATGCGGGGGGGAGCCTGACCAGAACGGCCCTGCGCCAGGCCATGGAAGAGTTCCGTAAAAAGCACCGCGCCCGGGGAGTGCAGATCATCATCGATGTCGATCCGACCTCGATCATGTAGCTGCTGTACCGCGCGCCGCAGCCAACGCGCAATTACGGGCGCTGACCGGAAAACACAGCGCCCCCGAATCGATGAGAGGTAGCCGATGAACAAGTTCGTGACCCGTCTGTTAATCACCGTTGCGCTGATCCTGACGGCCACCGGCCGTCCCGGGGCACACCCCGCCGTCGCGGCCGACAGCGTCCGCATCCTGCTGGTCAATCCCGGCCGGGGCGACATTGAGGATATGATTCGCATGGTCGAAACCCGGGTCGTGCCGCTCGATCATCCGCTGCTGATCGCCGTCTATGGCGCGCAGGTGGAGCGCAGCGGCGCCGCGATCCGCGACCACCTCGGCGAGCAGCGCCCTGCCTGGCTCCGTTTCGAGATCATCGCGGGCGAATTGACTCCGGAGAACCTCTACCGGGAAAATCCCTGCACGCCGGACTTTCGCCGCCTGCTCAGGGAGAGCGACGCCGCCCTGTTTTACGGCGGGGCCGACATTCCACCCGCCGTCTACGGCCAAAAGACCGGTCTGCTCACCGCCATCGTCACCCCCGAACGCCACTTCTTCGAACTCTCCTTCCTCTTTCACCTCCTCGGCGGCAGGCAGAATCCCGGCTTTACCCCCCTGCTGAAAGAGAAACCGGACTATGTCATCCGGGCTTTCTGCCTCGGCATGCAGACCATGAACGTCGCCGCCGGCGGCACTATGGTCCAGGATATCGCCAGCGAAATCTACAAGCTCCGCTTTGTGGAGGACTATCTTGCCCTGGATGAGAGTAAACGCCACGACAACTACTGGTCCAGACTTTTTCCGCACGACAATTTTTTCTGGTGCCATTTCCAGCCCATCCGCTTCAAGCCGGAGAGCCCCTTTGTGCGGGAGATGGGGATGGGGAGAGAGGAGTATCCCCTGGTCTGCAGCAGCCACCATCAGGCGGTGAAGAAGCTGGGCCGGGATCTGCAGGCCGCCGCCGTTTCGCTCGATGGCAAAGTGGTGGAAGCACTCACCCACCAACGCTACCGGAACCTCCTCGGCGTGCAGTTCCATCCGGAGAACGGGGCGATCTATGCCGCAGAGGGGAACGGCCACAAGGTCAGCCCCGCCGATACGGTCCTGGTGACGATGCACGACTATCTCAAGGCGCGCGGCAGTCTCGAGTTCCACCTGAAATTCTGGCGTCATTTTGCCGCCGCGCTGCAGCCGGCGCCCTGACGGCCCTGACCTGCGGAAGCGAAAGAATGGAGAAGAGCCGGCCGCAGCCTTAACGCAAGGCTTTGCACCGGCAGGGTATGCGGCAAAATATAATCCGGGTTCCAGAGACGCGAACCAGATAAGGGATATCTGACCTCTATGACGCCGATAACGGGAATTGTATTTTTGGCAGGGGTGCTCTGCCTTATCGGAGGGGGTGAATGGCTGGTGCGCGGCGCCTCGCGCCTGGCGGCCACGCTGGGCCTCTCGCCCCTGATCATCGGACTCACGGTAGTCGCCATGGGTACGAGTGCGCCGGAACTCGCCACCAATGTTCAGGCCACCCTGAGTGGTCAGGCGGATATCGCCCTCGGCAATGTGGTCGGCAGCAACCTCTTCAACCTGCTCGGAGCGCTCGGCATCAGCGCCCTGATTGCGCCCGGAGGATTTCTTGTCTCCGAAGCCGCACGCGGTTTCGATCTGCCGGTGATGGTCATCGTGGCCGCCGCAACCTTGCCCATTCTTTACACCGGCTACATGATCTCACGCTGGGAGGGCTGGCTTTTCATCGCCTATTATTTGGCCTATACGGCCTATCTTCTGCTAGATGCCGCGCAGCACGACGCCCTTCATCTCTTCAACTGGATGATGCTCTTTTTCGCTGCGCCGCTCACCCTGATCACCATCACCGCATTGTTTCTGCGTGAACCGCGCATCCGCCGCCTCTTGCGGCGCAAGCAGGATTGAGCGGCAGGAGCAGGGACCGGCACGCTATCGTCCCGCGCCCCTGCCCGGGGACGAGGAGCCAATCTTTTATCTTGTTTTTCCCCGGGCCAAGTGTTATTTTTTCCGGTAGCACGGCCGCCGGCCTGATTTCAGGCTGCGGCATCCTCACTCCTAACGCGAGCGATTCCGCCCCATGCTTGAACTGATTCTGACAGGACTCTGCGCTTCAGCCGCCGGGCCGCTGCTCTACCAGCGCTTCAAGTCCCGGTTCGGCTGGATCGCTGTCACCTTTCCGCTCTACCTTTTCATCCGCTTCCTCGGCCGCTATCGCGAAATCGCTGACGGCGGGATCATCCGGGAGAGCACCTCCTGGATACCGGAACTCGGCATCAACCTCTCCTTCGTGCTCGACGGCCTCAGTCTCACCTTCGTCCTGATCATCACCCTCATCGGCATGGCGGTTTTTCTCTACGCCGGGGCCTATATGAAAGAGTATGCCCACGCCGGCCGTTTCTATCTCTATATCGGTCTCTTCATGACCGCCATGCTCGGGCTGGTCCTCGCCGACAATATGATCGCCCTTTTTCTTTTCTGGGAGCTGACCAGCGTCACCTCCTACCTGCTCATCGGCTTTAACCATCACCGGGAGGGGGCGCGCAAGGCGGCCCTGCAGGCGCTGCTGGTCACCGGCGGCGGGGGGCTCGCCCTGATGGCGGGGATGATCCTGCTCGCCCGGATCACGGGCAGCCTGGAGATTTCGGCCCTTTACGACCTGCGCAGCCAGATCATCGCCGCGCCGGCTTACCCGGCGGTAGCCCTCCTTTTTCTGCTCGGTGCCCTCACCAAATCGGCCCAGTTCCCCTTTCATTTCTGGCTCCCCAACGCCATGGAGGCGCCGACCCCGGTCAGCGCCTACCTCCATTCGGCCACAATGGTCAAAGCGGGCATCTACCTGATCGCGCGTTTTAATCATATTCTCGGCGGGACGGCGCTCTGGCAGGATACGATTCTGGCGGCGGGCGCCATCACCATGGTCGCCGCCGCCCTGCTCTCCTGGAAGCAGAGCGATCTGAAAAAGCTGCTCGCCTACTCCACGCTCTGCGTGCTCGGCACCCTCACCCTGCTGCTGGGGATCGGCTCGCGGCTGGCCATCAAGGCCTTTTTCATCTACCTGGTCGCCCACTCGCTCTACAAGGGCACCCTTTTTCTGGTCGCCGGCACCCTTGATCACGAGACCGGCACCCGCGATGTGGCACGCCTGGGCGGATTGAAGCGGCTGATGCCGGTTTCCGCGGTGACCGCCGCTCTCGCCTCCTTTTCGATGATGGGCATCATCCCCCTGGTCGGCTTTATCGGCAAGGAGACGGTCTATTCCGCCATACTCGAGGTTGAGACCTGGGGACCCTGGCTGCTGGCGGCCGCGGTGGCCGCCAATGCCCTGGTCGTGATGGTCACCCTGCTGGTGGGATTCAGGCCCTTCTGGGGCGGGCGGCAGGAGACTCTTAAAAATCCCCACGAGGCGCCGCTCAAGATGCTCATCGGCCCGGCACTTTTAGCGGTGCTGGGACTGCTGATCGGCCTCTTTCCAGATTTCTTCATCGGCAGCCTCCTCGACCGCTCCGCACTCAGCATCCTGACCGAAGAGCTGGGGCTCAGGATCAAACTCTGGCACGGCTTCAATCTGGTGCTGGTGCTGAGCCTGGTCACACTCTTGCTCGGGCTTGGCCTCTACCGCATCCGCACGGGCCGCGCCGGCGCCGCTCTCTCCTGGCGGATGGCGGATGCGCTCAAACCCTCCGTCTGGTATGAAGCCGGCCTGAATGGCATGCTCCGCCTGGCCGGATGGCAGACCCGGCTGCTGCAGAACGGATCGCTGCGCCGCTATCTCCTCTTCATCCTGGTCACGGCGGTGGGAACGGCCGGTTTTGCCCTGCTGCGCGCGCAGGGGGTCGCGATGCGCCTGCCCGAATTCACCATCACCTTTTATGAGGCCGTCCTGGCCGCCATTATCATCATCGCCTCGGTTATGGTGATCACCTCCTCTTCACGCCTCAAGGCGGTGGTCGCGATCGGAGTGGTGGGCTTTTGCATGGGCATCATCTTTATCCTCTACAGCGCGCCCGATCTGGCCCTGACCACCTTTGCGATCGAGACTCTGACTGTCATTCTTTTCGTGCTCGTGCTCTACCGGCTCCCCAGGTTCGTCGATTTTTCCCCACCCTCCAGACGGCTGCGGGATGCCCTGGTCGCCGCCGCTGTGGGGCTCTTCATGACCGCCATGGTGCTGACCGTGACGGCTGGCGAGCTCGTTTCGGAGTTGAAGAGCTATTTCGCCGCCAACAGCCTTCCCGGCGGCAAGGGCAGGAATATCGTCAATGTCATTCTCGTCGATTTCCGCGCCATCGACACCCTGGGCGAGATCAGCGTCCTCGCCGTCGCCGCGATCGGCGTCTTCGCCCTGCTGAAACTGCGCCCGGATAAAGGGGAACAGTGATGGTATCCGTCATTCTGGCTACGGCATCGCGCTACCTGCTGCCGCTGATGCTGATCTTTTCCTTCTTTCTGCTGCTGCGGGGCCACAATGAGCCGGGGGGAGGATTTGTCGGCGGACTGGTCGCGGCAGCGGCCTATGCCCTCTACTTCATCGCCAACGGAATAGCAGAGGCGCAAAAAGCGCTCAGGACCGAACCGATCCGCCTCATCGCCGCCGGCCTGCTGACGGCACTGGGCAGCACCCTGCCCGCTCTCCTGGCCGGCAAACCCTTCATGACGGGGCTGTGGTGGAATACCAATCTGCCGGTCATCGGCAAGGTGGGCACACCCCTGCTTTTCGATACCGGGGTTTTCCTGCTCGTGCTCGGCATCGCGCTCAAGATCATCTTTGCACTCGCTGAGGAGGACCGGCCTTGAAACTCCTGCTCGCGTTGATCGTGGGTTTGCTCTACGGCGCCGGCACCTATCTGATCCTGCGGCGCAGCCTGGTGAAGGTGATTTTCGGTCTGATTTTCCTCGGGCATGCCGCCAATCTGCTGATCTTCACCATCGGCCGGCTGACCAAGGGGGCGCCGGCCTTTGTGCCGCCGGGCGCTGTGAGCTTGTCCGAACCCTACGCCGATCCCCTGCCGCAGGCGCTGATCCTCACCGCCATCGTCATCGGTTTCGGCGTGCAGGCCTTTGCCATTGTCCTTTTCAAACGGGCCTACCAGAGTGTGGGCACCGATGACCTCGATAAAATGAGATCGACTGACACCGTGTAAAGGAATGAATTTGCACCAGATCGTCATACTGCCGGTCGTCCTGCCGCTCTTCTGCGCAGCCATGATGCTGCTCTTCTGGAAAGCGGCGGCCGCGCACCGCATCATCAACCTGATCGGGAGCATGCTGTCGCTGCTGGTCTCCGGCATGCTGCTGGCCGGAGTCCGGGCGCACGGCATCCTGACCCTGGCGATAGGCGGATGGCCGGCGCCCTTCGGCGTGGTCATGGTCGCGGATCTCTTTTCAGCGCTGATGGTGGTGATCACGGCGGTTGTCGCCTTTGCCACGGCGCTCTATTCGATGGGCAGCATGGATCCCGGGCGGGAGAAATATCTCTATTATCCCCTGCTCCAGTTCCTGCTCATGGGCATCAACGGCGCCTTTCTGACCGGGGACATTTTCAATCTCTACGTCTGGTTCGAGGTGATGCTGATCGCCAGCTTTGTGCTGCTGGCTCTGGGTGGAGAACGGGGTCAGATCGAGGGGGCGATCAAGTATGTCACCCTGAACCTGCTCTCCTCCGCCATTTTTCTCGCGGCCGCCGGCATGCTTTACGGCATCGCGGGCACGCTCAATATGGCCGATCTGGCGCGGATGATTCCGGCGCTCGGCCAGAAACAGCTGCTCACGGTGGTGGCGGTGCTCTTCATGATCGCTTTCGGGGTCAAGGCGGCCGTCTTTCCCCTCTTTTTCTGGCTGCCGGCCTCCTACCATACGCCGCCGGCGGCGGTTTCGGCGGTTTTCGCCGGGCTTTTGACCAAGGTCGGCGTCTACGCCCTGATCCGCTTTTTCACCACCATCTTCGTCCACGATACCGGCTTCACCCACACGCTGCTGCTGGCCTCTGCGCTGCTGACCATGCTCACCGGTGTTCTGGGCGCAGCGGCGCAGAATGACTTTCGCAAGATCCTCTCTTTTCACATCATCAGCCAGATCGGCTATATGATTCTCGGCCTGGCGCTCTTTACGCCGCTGGCAATCGCCGGGGCGATCTTTTACATCCTCCACCACATCATCGTCAAGACCAACCTCTTCTTCGTCAGCGGGGTGGTGGCGCGGATGAAAGGCTCCTACAAGCTCAAGGAGATCGGCGGCGTCTACGCCGCGCATCCCCTGCTCGGCCTGCTCTTTCTCAT
>DAOOPF010000149.1:0-7589 GCA_035388125.1 bacterium
GCCATCCTCAAATCGTGACGGCGCCACGCCCGTCTTGTCTCCACGCAACCCGGCCCGCCGGCCGGAGCCCGGTATTATCTCGGGGGAAAAAAGACCGCAATGCTCCAGGTTGAACAGATACACAAGGCTTTCGGCGACCGGGTCGCAGTGGAAGAGCTTTCACTCCGGATCGAGAACGAGCTTTTTGTCTTCCTCGGCCCCAACGGCGCCGGTAAAACCACCACCATCAAGATGATGACTGGGCTCCTTCACCCCGACCAGGGGCGGGTCCTGATCGACGGCATCGATCTGGCCGCCGATCCCATCGGGGCCAAACGGCTCTTCGGGCTGGTCCAGGAGTCGCCGGTGCTCTATGAAAAGCTGAGCGCGCGCGAATTCGTCCATTTCATGGCGCGGCTCTACCAGGTGCCCGCGGAGGATGCCGTACGCCGCGCCGGCCGGCTTTTCGAAATGTTCGAGATCAACGACCGCGCCGACGAGCTGATCGAAGAGTTCTCGCACGGTATGAAACAAAAAGTGGCCCTCGCCGGCGCCCTGGTTCATGAACCCCGGGTCCTCTTTCTCGACGAGCCCACCGTCGGGCTCGATCCCAAGGCCGCGCGCAATCTCAAGGACCTGCTGCGCGGCATGGTCGAACGCGGCACCACCGTCTTCATGTCCACCCATATTCTCGAAGTGGCGGAACGCATGTGCGACCGCGCCGGCATCATTCATCAGGGCCGGCTGATCGCCCTGGGCACCATGGATGAACTGCGCAAAAATTCGGCGACCGAAAAAGCCTCGCTCGAAGAGATCTTTCTGCAACTGACCGCTTCAGAGGTCGGCACCGACGTCAACCGGTTCCTGGAGGAACAGTAGAACCATGCTGGGATTGCTGCTGCAAAACCGGCTCCACGCCCTGATCAACTCTCTACGCCGCAGCGGCAAAAAGGGGCGCCGCCGTATACTGGGCTACATCGGTTTAATCATCCTGCCGCTGGTGGTGCTGATCAACATGTACGCCATGATGGAGGCGATGATGGCCAGCCCCGAGCTGGGCCTTCCCGCCATCCTCCTGCTCGTGCGCAACCTCCTCCTCGGCATCTTCATCATGCTTCTCTTCAGCGGGCTGGCGCTGGTGCTCCATATCTTCTTCCTTTCCAGGGATCTCCCCCTGCTGATGAGCGCCCCGGTACCGCTGACCACGATCTTCCAGTTCAAATTTATCGAGACCACCTCGGCCAATTCCACCCTCTATTTCGGCATCGCCCTGCCGGTGCTGATCTGCGCGGGCATTGTCATCAAGGCGCCGCTTCTCTTCTGGCTTTTGCTGCTGCCGCTCAGCCTGCTCTTTCTCGCCATCCCGACCGGGGTGGCCGCCCTGCTGGCCATGGGGCTGGTCAGCCTCATGCCGGCACGCCGTGCCAAGAACGTCTCCGCGGTCTTTTTAAGCCTGATCTCGATCGCGATCTGGCTGGGCTTTCAGATGCTGAGGCCGGAGAGGATCCATCCCGGAGCGACCGCGCTGCCGGGCCAGAACTATCTCAACGTCGGCGGCAAGCTGGCCGCCTGGTTCCCGTCGGACTGGCTCGTCAACGCCCTGATGCACACCGCCACGCAGCGCTACACCGCCATGGCCGTGCAGATCCTCCTCCTGCTGGCCGCCGGCGCCCTGCTCTATCAGGCCGCCGCTGCCCTGCTGCAGCGCGCCCTGCGCCGCGACACTTTCAGCGGCGTCGAAAGCGCCTCCCGCAGCCGCCGGGTCAGCCGGCCGGACACCCGCTCCATGCCGGCCGGGAAAAGCAGCCTCTTCGCCACCCTCGTCCAGCGGGATTGCAAGCTCATCTTCCGCGACACCCAGCAGCTCATCCAGATCCTGCTCTTCACGACGATGATGGTGCTGCTGCCTTTCATCAACCGCATGAAGACCGGACCGGAGAGCGGCGAAATCTCGGCTTATTTCCCCTTTCTCTTTCTCTTCATTTTCAGCGCGCTCATCAGCAGCACCATTTCCACGCGGATGATCCCGATGGAGCGCACCGCCTTCGGGCTCTTCAAACTCGCCCCGGTCCGGCTGCGCACAGTCTGGCTGGCGAAAATGACGGTCAGCTTTTTCTTCACCATGACCAGCGCCCTCTTCGCCGCCGCGGTCGTCGCCTTCTTTCACCATACCCCCGCCGGGGTTCTGCTCAGGGCCCTCCTGCTGCTGATTATCGTGAATATCGGCGCGACCAGCTGCGGCGGACTCTTCGGCGCCCGCTACGCCAATTTCAACTGGGACCATCCCAAACGGATGCTCAGCACCGGCAGCGGTTTTTTTCTATCGCTGATCCTCCTCCTTTTCGTCGGCATCCTCGGCGCGATCGTCGCCCTCAGCCTCTTTCTGCTCTCGACACCGGATCCGGGGATCATTATTTCCGCCGCGCTCGCGCTGGGCCTGCTCGCACTGGGAACCACAGCCGCGGAAAAGAAGTTAGATAAAATTGAATGGACCTATTAACTTTCTCCACGCTACAGCGAAAGGATATTGCATGAGCAGTAAAGGTCGCCAGGTTTTCAAGGAGTATGCCGAAGCATTCACCGTGGCTCTCATCGCCGCCCTCATTCTGCGCATGCTTGTCATTCAGGCATTCCGCATCCCGACCGGTTCAATGAAGGACACCCTCCTGGTCGGGGACTTTCTCCTGGTCAACAAATTCGTCTACGGCGCGGTAACCCCGGATCGCATCCCCTTCACCGATATCAAACTGCCCTCTTTCCAGATGCCGGCCGTCCATCAGCCCAAACGCGGCGATATCATTGTCTTTAAATACCCTCTCGACGAAAAACTGGACTATATCAAACGCTGCATCGGCGTGCCGGGGGACACCCTCGAGATGCGCAAGGGGGTGGTCTATGTCAACGGCGCTCCCGAAGGGGAGATCACCTTCCTCGAGCGCCGCTTCGATGAATCGGAAGGCCGCTATATCAACTATTACCGCGTCCGGACCCCCGGCGCCAGGGAGTACACGATCCGCCGCTATGAAGGCTTCGCCTTCGATTTCGGTCCGGTGGTGGTGCCCCCCAGACACCTATTCATGATGGGCGACAACCGCGACAACAGTCAGGACAGCCGTTACTGGGGATTCATGCCCATGAAGAACATCCGCGGCCAGGCCCTGGTCATCTATTTCTCGCTTGAGCGCAACGCCTCGCTCTTCCGCCACGTGCGCTGGTCGCGCATCTTCAGCATCATCCGTTAGGCCATGGCCGGCCTGGCGCTCTATATCCACGTGCCCTTTTGCCGGCACAAGTGCATTTACTGCGACTTTTATTCCTCCACCCATACCGCCCTGCTGCCGCGCTATCTCGAGGCGCTGCAGCAGGAGATCGCATACTACCGGCGTCACCCCGCGTTCGCCGGCAAAACTCTCACCAGCATCTATTGGGGCGGCGGCACCCCGTCACTGATCCCGCCTGAAGAGATTCACACCCTGCTCGAACAGATCCGCTCCGGCTGGGCGCTCTCGCCTGCAGCCGAGATCACCCTCGAAGCCAATCCCGGCGCCCTCGACAGCGCCCATCTCGCCGGCTACCGGCAGGCGGGGATCAACCGGCTTTCTATGGGGATCCAGTCCTTTAACGACTCCGAGCTCGCTCTCCTCACCCGCATTCACTCCGCCGCCGAGGCCCTCAGCGCTCTCGCCTCCGCCCGCGCAGCGGGATTCGCCAACATCAGCCTCGACCTCATCTTCGGCCTGCCCGGCCAATCCAACTCCGACTATGAGGCCTCGCTCCGGCAGGCCATCGCCTGCCGGCCGGCCCATCTATCGCTCTACGGGCTCACCATCGAAACCGGCACGCCCCTCGCGCAGGCGGTCGGCAGCGGCCGGCTCCAGCCCTGCGATGAAGAGGTCGAGCGGGAGATGTTTCTGACGGGTAAAAAAATGGCCGAAAAGGCGGGCTATCAGCATTACGAGATTTCCAATTACGCCCTGCCGGGATGCGAGGCGCGCCACAACCAGCACTACTGGGAAGGGGAGGCCTATCTCGGCCTCGGCCCGGCCGCCCACTCTTTCGCTGCCGGCGAACGCTTCTGGAACGGACGGGACCTAGAGGGCTATCTCGCTGCATGGCGGAGAAATGAGCCAGCGGTCACCGGCCGGGAGAGGATCGGACGCGAAGAAGAGAAGAGCGAGGCGCTCCTGCTGGGGCTGCGCAGGCGCGCGGGCATCGATCTGGCGCGCTGGCGGGAACGATTCGGCGAGGAGCTGCTCGATCGCGGCGGCCGCGCGATCGAACGACTGGGCGGCTGCTGCCAGGGTCTCCCCCCTTTCAGCGCAGCCCCCGGGGAGGAGCTGCTCACACTCAACAGCGGACACCTCGCCCTGACGCAGGCGGGGGTGCTGCTTTATGATATGGTTTGTCAGGAACTGTGCGCGGCGCTCTGCGCCTGATCAGCTCATCAGAGTTTTACGCTGGTCACGCAGCTTCTTTTTCAGCATTTCACGGGCGCGGAAAATGCGGACCTTGACGGTGCCGATGGGGAGGTTGAGCAGGCGGGCGATCTCTTCGTAGGATCTGTCCTGGGCATGGCGGAGCATGATCGCCTCGCGGTATTTCACGGGCAGCGAATCGATCGCCTCCTGGATGGTCAGGCGGCGCTCCTTCTCCATCAGGCCGGCGTCGGGACCAGCCTCCTGGTCGGGAAATTCGCGCTGCAGTTCGCCATCCTTGCACGGGATCGGGTTATCCAGGGGGTAGGTTTTAAGGCGCTTTTTGCGGAAATGGTCGATGCAGTTGTTGACGGCGATCTTGTAGAGCCAGGTGCTGAAGGCATATTCGGCGTTGAAACTGGAGAGGGCGTTGAAGGCCTTGATGAAGGTCTCCTGGGTCAGATCCTCAGCCTCTTCGCGCCGCCGGACCATCCGCAGGATGAGACTGTAGATCTGGTTGCGGTAGCGCTGGACGATCTCGGCATAGGCCTTTTGATCCCCCTCGATGGCATCGCGAATGAGTTGTGCGGAAATCGGATCCATGATAATCGGGCTGCTATCCGGTGAAATAAATTGACGGCTTTATCTATAAAAGTACACCAAAAAAGATCGACAAGCAAGCAAAAGTTATTGCATAAGATGGCCATATATGTTATTTTTTAAATAGTTCCGGCGGTCGCAGCCCTTGCAGTTTGCCGCCGGTCAGGAAGGATGGAGACATGGTTCGCGCCATCGGCACTGATATCGTTGATCTCGACCGGTTCGCTTCCGCCGTCAACCGCTGGGGCGACCATTTTGTCGGCCGCATTCTCACCGCGGAGGAGATCGCCTACTGCGGCCGCAAGGCCTCCGGCATCGAGTCCATGGCCGCCCGTTTCGCCGCCAAGGAGGCTTTTATCAAGTGCCTGAGCGAGGAGGAGTATCACCACTTCCGCTGGCATGATGTGCGGGTCGAGAACGCGGCCAACGGCCGGCCGCAGCTTCTTCTGAGCGGCCGCCTCGCGGAGGTGCTGGCGGACCGGCAAATCCTGCTCTCGCTCAGCCACAGCCGCCTCTCCGCCGTCGCAGTGGTAATCATGCAGTACCTGTCCTGAGGCCGCGCCGGCGGCCGGGCAGTCTAACTACCAACGCCCTGATGCTGGAATTTTCCGGAGAACGAGATGCAGATTGTCGTCACGGCCGCAGAGATGGCCGCTCTTGATCGTGAGTGTCAGCAGGAACTGCACATCCCCGCGCTCCTGCTCATGGAGAATGCCGGACGCGGCATCGCCGCGCTGGCCAAAAACATGCTGGGTGATCCGGAGGGCAAACGGGTTCTCATTGTCAGCGGGCCGGGCAATAACGGGGGCGACGGCTATGTGGTGGCGCGCCATCTGGCCAACAGCGGCTGCAGGGTGACTCTCTGGGTCCTCGCCGCGCGGGAAAAGATCCACGGCGACGCCCTGACCAATCTTGTCATCTGGGAGCGGATGGGCGGCCAGACGACTTTTATCGATGCCATCCCCGCTCCACCCATCCCTCCACCCCATCTGATCGTCGACGCCATGCTCGGCACCGGCGCCGCCACCCCCCTGAGCGGCCCCTTTGCCATGATGACCACCCTGCTCAACGAGCTGGGGGCGCCGATCCTTGCGGTCGACATTCCCACGGGCATCGATGCCGACACGGGTGCGGTGACAGGCCCGGCGATCAGGGCCCGGGCCACCGCGGTGATGGCCCGGCTGAAGCGGGGGCTGCTCTTCTCGCCCGGGCGCGAACAGGCGGGGGAGATCCACCTCATCGACATCAGCATGCCGCCGGACCGGGCGCCGAAGAGCGGCACTCCGGTGCGCCGCCTCGAGGCCGCCGACATCCGCGCCAGACTGCCGCGCCGCCCGGCCGACGCCCACAAGAACAGCCTCGGCAGCGTCGGCGTCATCGCCGGCTCCCTCGGCTATACCGGCGCCGCCTGCCTGACCGCCTCCGCAGCCCTCCGCGCCGGCTGCGGAGTGTGCCACCTGGCTGCCGCGACCAGCCTGCTGCCGCTTTTGGTCCCCAAACTCACCGAGGTGATCACCTGGCCCTTCGCCGACGAGGAGACCGGCCGTCTGCGCGAGGCCGCCTATCCCGCCTGGAAAAGCGCCCTGGCCGCGGAGAGCGTGCTGGCGGTCGGCCCCGGCCTCGGTCAGCATCCCGAAACCGCCGCCCTGGTCCACCGCCTGCTGCGCGAGATGAAACAGCCCATGGTCCTCGACGCCGACGGGCTCAACCTCTGCACCGACTATCTGGATCTCTTGCAGAACTATCCGGGGCCGCTGATCCTCACGCCCCACCCGGGCGAGTTCTCCCGGCTGACCGGACTGACCACAGCCCGGATCCTCGCCCGGCCGGTGGAGACCGCCGCCGAGTGGGCCGTCAAGCTGGGCCACATCCTCGTCCTCAAGGGCGGTCCCTCGGTCATCGCCGCGCCGGACGGCGCGGTCTTTATCAACAGCACCGGTAATCCCGGCATGGCCACCGCCGGCGCCGGGGATGTTCTCACCGGCCTGATCGCCGGACTCCTCGCCCAGGGCCTCACTCCCCTCGATGCCGCGCTCTGCGGAGTCTGGCTGCACGGCGCCGCCGGCGACCTGGCGCGCGACCACAGGGGCGAAATGGGCATGATCGCCGGCGACCTCCTCGACGCCCTGCCCGGCGCCCTGCAGGGGGTGCAGAAATCATGAAAAGGACGCTGCGGGAAAAACTCTACTGGCAGCTGCCGGCGTGGCTGTGGGGGCTCTTTATCTTTGTCCTCACCTCGCTGCCCAAGCTGACTCCCCCCTCTCTGGGCTTTGAAATGGAGGACAAGGTCTACCATTTCATCACCTATGCCGTGCTGGGCTTCCTCATCGCACGCGCCGCCACCCGCGGCGACGGTCAGGCCGTCCGCACCGGTACTCTCCGCATGCTCTGGATCGGCGTCCCCCTGGCCCTCTTCGATGAGGTGCATCAAGCCATCATCCCGGGCCGCTTCTGCGACGGCCTGGATGCCCTCGCCGATATCCTCGGCCTGCTCCTGGCGGCGATTATTTTTGTGCTGGGAGGCAGCCGCATGGCGGCAAAAGACCGTTCAATATACTGTAATTTAGTCAAATGCGACACTATGGCGCCGTGACG
>DAOOPF010000150.1:0-7542 GCA_035388125.1 bacterium
TTGCGAGCCGAGGACGGCAGCCGGCTCTGGCTGCGCTATGACCGGATCGACAATCCGCTGCTTCTTGCCGGCTGCCAAAAGTCGGTCACCGGCTGGATCATCGAAGGCGATTCGCCTGTGCTGAGGGCTGCCGCCGGGGAGCTGGAGATCGGCCTGAGCGGGCTCCTGGGCCGGGCCATGCCGGAGGCGCGCTCCGCCAGGCGCCATGGCTCGGTTGTGGCCGGGACCCCCGCGGCCGCCGGGGTCATCGCCTCCATGGGACTGGCAAAGGAACTGGCCGGGCTCGGTGAAGAGGGCTACCTGATCATCAGCACCCGGTTCAAGCGAAAAAATATCACCGCCATCGCCGCCAACAGCGACCGCGGCGTTCTTTATGGCGTTTTTCATTTCCTCCGCCTGCTCCAGACGGGGCAGGAGATCACCGGCCTGGCGATCAAAAGCGCGCCGGAGATCCGGATAAGAATCCTCAACCACTGGGACAATCTTGACCGTACGGTCGAGCGGGGTTATGCGGGCCGCTCCCTCTGGGCGTGGGAGGATCTGCCCGGCCGCCTGCATCCGCGCTACACCGAATATGCGCGGGCCAACGCCTCGATCGGGATCAACGGGACGGTCCTCACCAATGTCAATGCCAATGCGCAGGTCTTGACGGAAAGCTATCTGCGCAAGGTCGCGGCGCTGGCTGATCTTTTTCGCCCGTGGGGAATCCGGGTCTATCTGACCGCGCGCTTCAGCGCCCCGGTCGAGGCCGGCGGGCTGTCGACAGCCGATCCCCTCGATCCGGCGGTCATCGCCTGGTGGCGGGATAAAGCGGATGAAATTTACCGCCTCATCCCCGATTTCGGCGGCTTTCTGGTCAAGGCCAACTCTGAAGGGCAGCCCGGTCCGCAGAATTACGGCCGCAGTCATGCCGACGGCGCCAACCTGCTCGCCGACGCCCTGGCGCCCCACGGCGGGATCGTGATGTGGCGGGCCTTTGTTTATGATAACAATGTCCCGGATGACCGGGCCAAACAGGCCTGGAACGAGTTTGTTCCCCTGGACGGCCGCTTCCGTGAAAATGTCCTCATCCAGGTCAAGAACGGGCCGATCGATTTCCAGCCGCGCGAGCCCTTCCATCCCCTCTTCGGGGCGATGCCCGGCACGGCGATGATGCCCGAATTCCAGATCACCCAGGAGTACCTCGGCGCCTCCGTCCATCTGGTCTATCTGGCGCCGCTCTATGAAGAGTGCCTGCGCTCGGACACCCATGCCTCCGGTCCAGGGTCGACAGTGGCGAGGGTGATCGATGGTACTCTCCATGCCCACAGCCTTACCGCCATGGCGGGAGTCGCCAATATCGGCGATGTCTGCAACTGGACCGGCCATCCCTTCGGCCAGGCCAACTGGTACGCCTTCGGCCGGCTCGCCTGGGACCCCGACCTGGGCTCAGCCGCTATCGCCGAGGAATGGATCCGCATGACCTTTACCGGCGATGCCCCGGCCGTCGCCACAATCGGGAAAATGATGATGGCCTCGCGCGAGATCGCGGTCGATTATATGACGCCGCTGGGGCTGCATCACATCATGTACTACGGCCATCACTACGGCCCGGGTCCCTGGGTCGACAGCGGCCGGGCGGACTGGACCTCGGTCTATTACCACCGCGCAGACAGCCTCGGGGTCGGCTTTGACCGTACGCCCGCGGGCAGTGACGCCGTCGGGCAGTACTTTCCGCCGCTGCGGGAGCTCTACGGCCGCCTCGAGAACTGCCCCGAAGAGCTGCTCCTCTGGTTCCATCACGTGCCCTGGGACCACCCCATGAAATCGGGACGGCTCCTCTGGGATGAGCTCTGCTTCCGCTATGACGCCGGCGTCCAGTCGGCCGCCCGTCTGCGGGAGGAGTGGGAGGGAGTGAAGGGGAGCATCGATCCCGAACGCTTCACCGAGGTCGCAGGCCTGCTCGCCAAACAGGAGCGGGACGCCCGCCTCTGGCGCGACGCCTGCTCCCTTTATTTCCAGACCTTTTCCGGCAGGCCCTTTCCGGCGGATTTTGCTCCGCCTCAGCACGATCTGGAATGGTACAAGGCGCACACCTATGATGACATACCCGGCATAAAGTGAGGCCGGGCCGGTTTTTTCCCTAACCGCCGGTCTTTCATGCGCGGAGAAGAGCCATGAATAGAAGGTTTTTGCTGATTCTCGTGCTTGCATTACTGTCCACTGCCCGGGCTCAAACCGACTCCCTGGTCATCCAGGAGCAGCAGCTGGGGCTTTGCACCTGGAACGGGACCATCGTCACCTCTTCGGGCAGCATCAGCGGCTGGACCGGGCCGGGCTTTATCGATGTCGAAAATGGCATCGGCAAGGCGGTGAGCTGGGAGATCTATATCCAGGCCGAAGGCACCTATCTCTTCACCTGGCGTTATGCCTTCGGCGGGACCGCCACCAACCTGCGCGACGCCCGGCTCCTCGTCGACGGCAACACCGCCGCCGATACGCTGCTTTTTCCCTACACCACCACCTGGTCCAACTGGGCTGAGATCACGCCGGTGCCGGTGCATCTGACGGCCGGTGACCACAAGATCCGCCTCGAGGCCGTACGCAGCGGCGGCCTGGCCAATCTCGACTATTTCAAGGTCTACGGCGCGGGCGTCAGCGCGTATGAATGTACACCGCAGTACACCCTCAAGGTTGCCGCCAATGATTCAGCCCGCGGCACGGTCGCCTGGGCGCCGGTTCAGCCTCTTTATGACAAGGGGACGCGGATCACCCTGCGCGCTTCGGCCCGGCCCGGCTTTTTTCTTCAGAGCTGGACGGGGACGGAGCCCGGCGCGGACAGCGTGCATACCTTTGCGATCAGGAGCGATGTGGCGGCAGTCGCGCGGTTTTTGCCGGTGAGCATTCTGGACCGGGTCGATACCACCTTCATCGGCTACGCCACCGTGCAGGACGACAAGGGAACCCCCTTTCTGATGACCGGCGGGGCGGAGGGGGAGACGGTGGTGGTGACCAGCCTCGAGGAGCTGCGCGAGCATCTCGAATCACCGGCGCCGTGCACGGTCCAGTTCAGCGGCGAGATCGTTGGCAGCACAGTGATCGCGGTCCGGTCGGACAAGACTCTTCTGGGTGTGGGCAGAACGGCGCATCTGCAGGGCATCGAGCTGGCCCTCAACCAGGCGCGCAATGTCATCATCCGCAATGTGACTATTTCCCATGTGCCCGATGCCGGCGAGACCAACGATGCGATGAGCATCAACGGCGGCTCGCAAAATATCGTCATCGACCGCTGTGAATTCTATTCCGACCGCGTTCATGACAAGGATTTCTACGACGGACTCCTGGACATCAAAAACCAGTCTTCCTTTATCACGGTCTCCAATTGCGTTTTCCATGATCACTGGAAGGCTATCCTGATCAGCTCCGGGGATACCCAGTACGCCGATTCCCTGATCCGCATCACCCTGCATCACAACTGGTTTTATAACATCAGTTCCCGCCTGCCCCTCATTCGTTTCGGCCGGGCGCATATTTTCAATAACTATTATCAGAACTGCGATGACGCCATCAACACCCGGATGGGGGCCTGTGTGCGGGTGGAGCGCAACTTTTTCGAGAATGTCGGCAAAGCCCTCTTCACGGACTATTCCGCGGCGGAGGGCTGCGTGCAGCTGATAGAGAACCGGTTCGGCAGCGCCAGCCATATCACCGCGCCTCTCTGTGAGCTGACGCCGCCCTATGCCTACGCCGGCAGGATGCAGGCGGCGGAGCTGCTGCCTGCGCTCATTCCGGCCCGGGCGGGGACCATGGTGCCGGACCAGGAAGGTGCTGCGCTGCCGGGGCGGCTGGCTCTCTCGCAGAACTATCCCAATCCCTTCAATCACGCCACCCTGTTCAGCTATTATGTGCCGGGCCGTTCTCCGGTCACCATCGCGGTCTATGACCGGCTCGGCAAAAAGGTGGCGACTCTGGTGGATGGCGTCAGTTCGGGTGAGAACCGGGTCGAATTCAGGGGGGAGTCGCTGCCCACGGGCATCTATTTTGTCAGGCTGCAGGCCGGCGCCGGGGTCGTGACCCGGAAGGTTCTGCTGCTCAAGTAATCCGCTGTGATGACAGAGTGGGGATCCGTACTTACAAGTGTGGAGATTGTTTGTGAAAATACGAATGATGCGGCATCTGCCGCTGGCGACGGCTGTCCTCTTTTACCTCGCCATGGGATTTTTCCTCCTGCCCTTCTACCGCTACCAGATCAATCCCGACGGCATCAGCTACATCAATAACGCCCGGCTGATCCTGCAGGGTCAATTGCTCCTGAGCGTGAATGATCACTGGAATCCCCTCATCTCCTGGCTGCTGACCCCCTTTCTGCTGATGAAGATCGAGGCCCATCTGGCCTTCAAGCTGCTGAATCTGCTGACCGGTGCGGCGGGCTTTTTCCTCTTGCACTATTGGCTGGTGCGGCTGCGTATCGGGGGATGGATCCGCTGGCTGGCAATGTTGGTACTGGTGCCGGTGGTGTTGTGGATGGCGATGTCCGTAAACAGCCCCGATCTGCTGGTCGCGCTCTGCCTGCTGTTCTATCTGACCCTGCTCTACCGGCCGGGCTATTTTGATAAAAGGAGTCACGCTGCAGCGCTTGGCCTCGCCGCGGGTCTGGCCTATCTGGCCAAGTATTACGCCCTGCCCTTCGTCACCGTTCATCTGCTCGCATGGCATGCGCTTGAGTACGCCCGGCGGCGGGGGAGCGGCCGGGCGATCCTGCGGCATTATCTGATCGCGATGCTGATCTTTCTCGGCGTAGTCTTGAGCTGGATGACCCTGCAGGCCGTCAAGTACGATCAATTCGGCATGGGGCATCATCTCAACGGCTGGCCCCTCGCCTTCATCGATCCGCATGAGACGGAGTATCCGCTCGACCGCAGCGGCCTCGCAGCGCCGCCCTACCCGGGAGCGACGAGCATCTGGGATGATCCACACTCTCTGCCAGTCAAATCCTGGACCCCCTGGGGCTCACTCGCCGATCTGGCGGCTTATGCCGGGATCGTAAGAGGGTTTTTCTCCTATTTTCTCTCTCTGCTCGGCCAGTTTTCTCCCTTTGCAGCGGGAATGCTGCTGATTTTTCTTTATTTCGGTTTGAAGAGAGGTTCCTCGCACCTCTCCCGCGGAGAGACCTGGAAATGGCTGCTGCCCGCTGGAATCTATGTGCTGGGATATCTGCTGATCTGGATTGAGGAACGCTACCTGTGGTTCCTCCATCTGCTGTTGATTGTGCTGGCGCTGCAGTTGATCAGCGCACTGCCGGTACTGCGGCGGCGAGGGGCCGGCAGTGTGGTCACGCTCATCCTGCTGCTCTCGTTCGGCTACTTCCCGGCTGAAAAACTGGTCAATTATCTCGGCCGGGGCAAGGAATTTCATGACATGGCGGTTCAGCTGCAAGCAGCGGAGCTCCCGGCGCAGGCCAAAGTCGCCTCCAACACCTACTGGAACGAGACGCTCTATCTTTGTTATTACCCGGGCTGGCTCTATTATGGCAGCTGCGCGCCCTATCGCGATGAGGCTGCGGTTCGCCAGGCGCTGCGTGATCATGAGATTGAATACTTCCTTCACTGGGGCAGCCAACCCTCTGCCAGCTTTTCCTTTTTAAACGGGTGCCCGGAGTTGACCGGTGGAGCTGTCGAGGGTGTGCGTTTATATGATTTGCGCGGCCCGCGCACGGAGTGACTCCCCTCAGGATGGCAGCGATCCCGCCTGAATGAAGAGCAAGCCGATGCGCGATTTTTCTTGATTTTACGCTCCTGATTGGCTAATTTGGCCGGCAGAGCGAGCTGTGATCCAGCGGCATCCTCATCATTCCATTAATCCGGAGCAGCCATGAACTATGGTTATTTTGACGACGAAAAGCGTGAATATGTCATCACCCGGCCTGATACCCCCCTGCCCTGGATTAACTATCTCGGCTGTGAACAATATTTCGGCATCATCTCCAACACCGCCGGCGGCTACTCTTTTTATCGCGATGCCCGCCTGCGCCGGCTGACTCGCTACCGCTACAACAACGTCCCCTTCGATACCGGCGGGAGGCTCGTCTACCTGCGCGACAACGAAAGCGGCGCTTTCTGGTCGCCTTCGTGGCAGCCCACCCGCCATGACGCCGAAGAGTACTCCTGCCGCCATGGCATGGGCTACAGCGTCATCGGCTCCACCTATGCCGGCGTCCGGGCCGAGACCCTCTTCTTTGTCCCTCTCGGCGAAAATCTGGAAATCTGGCGGGTGAAGGTCACCAACCTGCGCAAAAAGCCGGTCAATCTCTCGCTCTTTTCGGCCGTGGAGTTCTGCCTTTGGGATGCCCAGGACGACGCGACCAATTTCCAGCGCAACTTCAGCACCGGCCAGGTGGAGATCGAGCAGGGGGTGATCTATCACAAGACCGAATACCGCGAACGCCGTGACCATTTCGCCTGGTTCGCCTGCTCTCCCAAGCCGGCCGGCTTTGACACCCAGCGCGAGGCTTTTCTCGGCCGCTGCCGGGGCTGGGACAATCCGGCCGCCGTCGCACGCGGCCGCTCTTTCAACTCGGTCGCTCACGGCTGGGCTCCGATCGGCTCCCATCATGTCAAGCTGAATCTCAATCCCGGCGAGACCCGCCAGGTGATCTTTTTGCTGGGGTATCAGGAAAATCCGCAAGATGAAAAATTCGATCCCCCCGGCTCGCAGACCATCAACAAGAAACTGGTCAAACCGGTCATCGCCCGCTATCTCAAACCCAAGGAGGTGGAGAAGGCCTTTTCGGCCCTGCGCGTCTATTGGGACGGCATCCTTGGCCTCTGCCAGGTCAAGACTCCCGATAAACATACCAATCGCATGGTCAATATCTGGAACGCCTATCAGTGCATGGCCACTTTCAACATGTCGCGCTCGGCCTCCTTCTACGAGTCCGGCATCGGCCGCGGCCTCGGCTTCCGCGATTCCAATCAGGACCTCCTCGGCTTCGTCCACATGGTGCCGGAGCGCGCCCGCGAGCGGGTGTTGGACCTGGCGGCCACCCAACTGCCCAGCGGGGGCGCCTATCATCAGTACCAGCCTCTGACCAAACGCGGCAACAACGACATCGGCAGCAATTTCAATGACGATCCCCTCTGGCTGATCCTCGGCACCTGCGCTTATCTCAAGGAGACCGGCGACTGGTCGATTCTTGACCAGATGGTCCCTTATGACAATCAGCCCGGCAGTGAAACCCCGCTTTACGAACATCTGCAGCGCAGCCTGACCTATACGCTCGAGCGCATCGGCCCGCACAGCCTGCCGCTGATCGGCCGTGCCGACTGGAACGACTGCCTCAATCTCAACTGCTTTTCCGACACCCCGGGGCAATCCTTTCAGACCACCACCAACAAGGATGGCAAGGTGGCGGAGTCGGTCTTCATCGCCGGGCTTTTTGTGCTGGCGGCCAACGAGATGGCCGATCTGGCCGAACAGCGCGGTCAAAAGCCGGAGGCGGCAAAGTACAACCAGGCCGCCGAGCTGATGGAGGCGGTGGTGAAAAAACACGGCTGGGATGGCAGC
>DAOOPF010000151.1:0-7521 GCA_035388125.1 bacterium
ACCGGGTGATCTTTGTCGTGCCGCGGCTCTGGCTCCACCGCATCGAGGAGGCGATTCTCTCCTGCGAGGAGTTGGGCATCTCCACCTCGATCGCCCTCGATCTTTTCAATCTCCACATCGCCCGCACGCGGCAGACCGATTTCAACGGCTTTCCGCTGCTCGAGTTCGAAACTTTTCACGCCAAGGAGTGGCAGCTCTTCATCAAGCGGATCATGGACCTGGCGATCTCGTCGGTGACGCTGATTCTCCTGTCGCCTCTGCTGCTGCTGGTCGCCTTGCTGATCAAGGCCACTTCGAGGGGGCCTGTGCTTTTCAAGCAGACCCGCATCGGCCTCAACGGGCGCAAATTCACTCTTTACAAGTTCCGTTCGATGGTGGTCGATGCGGAGGCGCGGAAAACGGAGCTGATGCACAGGAACGAGATGGATGGTCCGGTCTTCAAGATCAAGCGCGATCCGCGCATCACCACCATCGGTTATCTCATCCGCAAGACCAGCATCGACGAGCTGCCCCAGTTTTTCAATGTTCTCATGGGCGACATGAGCGTGGTCGGGCCGCGGCCGCCGCTGGTGGGCGAGGTCGAGGCCTACAAGGTCTGGCAGCGGCGCCGGCTGAGTCTCAAGCCGGGCATCACCTGCATCTGGCAGGTGAGCGGCCGCAACAAGATCGGTTTTGACAAATGGATGAAGATGGATCTGGAATATATCGACAGCTGGTCGCTCTGGCTGGATGTCAAGATTCTGTTCAAGACGATGTTCGTCGTCCTGACCGGTTACGGGGCTGAATGAGGAGCGAGAGAGCATGATCAACTATACCCTGCCGGAGACCGGGAAAAAGCTGCGCATACTGATGATCGCGCCCCAGCCCTGGTTCCAGCCGCGCGGCACCCCTTTCAGCGTTCTGCACCGGATCAAGGCTTTGAGCCTGCTCGGCCACAGCGTCGATCTGGTCACCTATCCGATCGGCCAGGATGTGCCCATGCCCGGGCTGCGCATCATCCGCGCCTCCGCCGTGCCCGGCATCAAAAAGGTCAAAATCGGTCCTTCCGGAGCCAAGATCGCCCTGGACGTGGTTCTTTACCGCCGTGCCCGGCAGATGGCCGCGCAGGGGGGGTACGACCTGCTGCACACCCACGAGGAGGCGGGCTTTTTCGGAGTCGATCTGGCGCGCCGGTACGGGATGCCGCACCTCTACGACATGCACTCCTCGCTGCCCCAGCAGCTGCACAATTTCCGCTTTTCCCGTTCGCGCCTGCTGGTCGGGGGGTTCGAGCGTCTCGAGGCGCGGACCATCAATCAGGCCGCGGCGGTGATCACCATCTGTCCCGAGCTGCAGCGCTACGTTGAAGAGAAATTTCCCGGCAAGACCAGCCTGCTCATCGAGAATGTGGCCGACAACGCGCTGCTCTTTCCGCCCGATGCGGCGAACGCCGCCCGGCTGCGGCAGCAGTACGATCTGGGTTCCAGCCGGATCGTTCTTTACTACGGGACGCTTGAAGCCTATCAGGGCATCCCGCTGCTCATCGAGAGCGCGGCGCGGCTGCTGGCCGGCGGGGCCGATGATGTCAAGTTTCTGCTTGTCGGCGGGAGTCCGGAGCAGGTGGAAGCCTGCAGGGCGCTGACGCGGCAGCACGGGGTGGAGGAGCGGTTCCGTTTCACCGGTTTTGTTCAGCCCCAGCTCATTCCAGGATTCATCGATCTGGCGGAGGTGCTGGTCTCGCCACGGCTGAGCGGCACCAATTCGCCTCTCAAGATCTATTCCTATTTGCGTTCGGGCCGGGTGATCGTCGCCACGCGTCACATCACCCATACCCAGATCCTTAATGACGAGGTCGCCGTTCTGGCCGATGCCACGGCGGAGGGATTTGCCGGCGGGATGCGCCGGGCGCTGGAGGAGCGTGAAGAGTCGGCGGCCAGGATCGCCGCCGCGGCGGCGCTGGCCGGGAAGGAGTACAGCTATTCGGAGTATCTGCGCCGCGTGCAATGGATCGTCGCCCGGGCGGCGGAGCATTCTTGTTGAGCGGCGGCAGGGAGAGGAGGGAGGCGGCATTAAGCAGCGGCCGTATCCCCGGACAGCGGGCGGGGCGGGAGTAAGGGCGCATGTGCGGAATTTGCGGCATCTACAACCGGGAGCGCGGCCATGCTGTGGCCGGGGCCGACATTCAGGCCATGTGCGACGCCATCATCCACCGCGGCCCCGATGATGAGGGGCAGTATATCCAGGGTCCGGTCGGACTGGGCATGCGCCGCCTCGCGATCATCGATCTCGCCACCGGCCGCCAGCCGATTCTCAATGAGGAGGGCGACGCGGTCATCGTCCTCAACGGCGAGATCTATAACTATCTCGAACTGCGGCGCGATCTTGAAAGCCGCGGCCACCATTTCCGCACCCGCAGCGATACCGAGGCTGTTCTTCATGCCTATGAGGAGTACGGCGAGGAGTGCCCCTCCTATCTCAACGGCATGTTCGCCTTCGCCATCTGGGATGAAAAACGCCAGCGCCTCTTCATCGCCCGCGACCGCATCGGCAAAAAGCCCCTCTATTACCATTTTGACGGCAAACGGCTGGTCTTCGCCTCCGAGATCAAGGCGATACTGCGCCTGCGTGAAATCCCGCGCGAGGTCGATCCCCGCGCGCTCGACGCTTATCTGACCTTTGAATACATCCCCGCGCCTCTGAGCATTTTCAAGAGTATCCGCAAGCTGCCCCAGGGCCACTGGCTCAGCCTGGACCGGCAGGGGCTGCAGATCCGGCGCTACTGGCGGCTTCTATACCGCGCCAGCGCCAAAGCGGAGGCCGATCTGGCGGCGGAATTCCTCGATCTGCTGCGCGACGCCGTCCGCATCCGTCTGATGAGCGAGGTGCCTCTCGGGGCTTTTCTCAGCGGCGGCCTCGATTCAAGCGCCGTGGTGGCGATGATGAGTCAGACCGCCACAGCGGGGGTCAAGAGCTATTCGATCGGTTTCGACAACGCCACCTACAACGAGCTGCCCTGGGCCCGGCTGGTGGCGCGCCATTTCGGCACCGAACATCATGAGGAGATCATCACCCCGGATGCCGTGGGGCTGACCGAACGGATCGTCCGCCAGCTCGACGAGCCGCTCGGGGATTTTTCCGTCTTTCCGACCTGGATGGTCTCGGAGATGGCGCGCAAGCACGTCACTGTGGTGCTCTCGGGCGACGGCGGCGACGAGCTGTTGGGCGGCTACGAGACCTACATCGCCGAACGGACCGCGCGCCGCTATGCCCGACTGCCCGGCTGGCTGCGCAAGGGAGCGATCGAGCCCCTGGTCGCCCTGCTGCCGCCGACCGAGAAGAAAAAGGGTTTCATCAACAAGTCGCGGCGCTTCATCGAGGGCTGCCGTCTTCCCGCCGATCTCCAGCATGTGCGCTGGATGATCTTTCTCCAGGAGGCCGAGAAGAGGCTGCTCTACAGTGGTGCTCTGCGCGGCGAGCTCACGGCCCACGACCCCTACGGCTTTATCCGCCAGGCTTTTGCCGGCTGCGATTCGCCGGCGCCCCTGGACCAGCAGGAGTACGTCGACATCGTCACCTATCTGGCCGACGATATCATGGTCAAGGTCGACCGCATGTCGATGGCGGTTTCGCTCGAGGCGCGCGCCCCTTTTCTGGATTACCGTCTGGTCGAGTTCTGCGCCTCGCTGCCGCCGCACCTGCGCCTCAACGGCAAGCGGAGCAAGTATATCCTCAAGGAGGCTTTCCGGGGCATTCTGCCGGACGAGATTCTCGACCGGCGCAAGGAGGGGTTCAGCATCCCGATCAAGAGCTGGATGAAGGGCGAACTCAAGCCGATGCTGCTTGAATTTCTCTCGCCGCGGGCGCTGGCGGAGACGGGCTGGTTTGACTCCGCCCATGTGCAGCGGCTGATCGGCGAGCATCTGGCCGGGCGCGAAAACCACAGCCACCGTCTATGGGCGCTGCTGATGTTTCAGATGTGGCATCACGAGTACATGCGCTGATTTTCTGTTCAAACGGGCGGCGGAGAGGGGATCCGCCGCATGGAGTATTCATTTCAATCCAGTCCTGCGCCGGGGAGGCGGGGCGGTTCAAGAGGAGATATAATGCAACGCGACCTCAATCAGATCGGCCAACACGAATTTGACCTGCTCATCGTCGGCGGAGGAATTTACGGGGCCACCGCGGCGCGCGAAGCGGCCCTGGCCGGCCTTTCGGTGGCCCTGATCGAAAAGAATGATTTTGCTTCAGGCACCTCGGGCAACAGTCTCAAGATCGTTCACGGCGGCCTGCGCTATCTGCAGCATGCTGACCTCAAGCGCATGCGCGAATCGATCGCCGAGCGCAAGATCCTGCTGCGCATCGCCCCCCATCTGGTCCATCCCCTCCCCTGCGTCATGCCGACCTACGGCCACGCCATCAAGGGGCCGGAGGTGATGCGCATCGCGATGCTGATGAACGACGTTCTCAGCGCCGACCGCAACCTGGGCGCCGACGCCGGTCACGCCCTGCCGATGGGCCGGGTGATCTCACGCGATCAACTTCTTGCCCTGGTCCCCCATGTCGAAACCAGGAATCTCAACGGCGGCGCGGTCTGGTATGATGCCGCGATGTACAATTCGGAACGGCTGGCCCTGGCTTTTGTACGTGCGGCTGTGGAGCATGGGGCCGTGGCGGCCAACCATCTCGCCGCTGAGGAGTTCATCCTGCAGGAAGGGCGGGTGAGAGGCGTAGTCGCGCGGGACACTATCGGCGGCGGGACGGTGGAGATCCGCGCCCGCATGACCCTCACCTGCGCGGGTCCCTGGATCAATGATCTCCTCTTCCGGCTTGGCGACAGGCGGCCGCCCGAGCAGCTCTTCTCGACCGCTCTCAATCTGGTCGTCAAGCGCCGGCTGAGCGAGGAGTATGCTTTTGGCGTCAACAGCCGGAAAGAGTTCAAGGACAAGGATGCCCTGATCAAAAAGGGCTCGCGTCTGCTCTTTGTCGTGCCGTGGCGGGAGTACACCATGATCGGCACCGACCATCGGCCCTGGCAGGGCACGGCGGGCGAGTACCGGGTGAGCGAGGCGGATATCGTCAATTTTCTCAATGATGCCAACGCGGCGATGCCGGGGGCCGATATCCGCCGCGAGGAGGTGACCTTTTTCTACGGCGGGCTGCTGCCGATGACAGGGGTTAATCCGGGCAGCGGGGATGTCAGCATCTCCAAACATTTCCGGATCTACGACCATGAGCGGGAGCAGGGGATTCCCGGCCTGCTCAGCATCCTGAGCGTGAAGTATACGACCGCGAGGGGGGTGGCCGAAGCTGCGGTACGGGCGGCGGGCCGCAAGCTCGGCAAGAAACTCGACCACAAGGCGGGCCGGAAGAGGCCGGTGTGGGGGGGCGATGTCGGCGATTTCAGCGGCTTTCTGGCAACCCAGCAGGCTGAACGGCCCGCGCCGGTCACCGAGGAGCAGATGAATCAGCTGGCGCGCAACTACGGCACCGGCCTCGGCGAGCTCTACAAGACCGCCGGCGGCGATCCGGAGTGGCTGCGGCCGGTGGCCGGACAGGCGCAGGTGCTGCGCGCCGAAGTGCTGTATGCCGTCCGTCACGAGATGGCCTTGACTCTGGCCGATGTGATTCTGCGCCGCACCGAGCTGGGCTCGGGCGAGTACCCGGGCGATGCCGCGGCCGAAGATGCGGCCGCGATCATGGCTGCGGAGCTGGGCTGGGATGAAGCGCGCCGGCAGCGGGAGCTGGCGGATCTCAAAGCCATCTACCAGCCGGCGTAGATTTCCTGCTTTGAAATTTGCGCAAAATTGTGTAGCGTGTAGGGAAGGCAAGTAAATAATAAATTATTCATCACTGAAGAGGAATTTGAGGTTTTTATGGCAGATACCATCGGCTCTTACCTGTGGAAGGGCAGCGACGAAAAGACCATCGATGAGGTGCGCCGCTACTGGACGGATAACGTCAACACCACCCAGTTCTGGACGGGAGATCCGCGCCAGATCGGCTCCCCCGAGTTCTACGACACGGTGGGGGCCTTCATCCGCAAGAACTATGAGCACCGCTACCGGCTCATCGCCAGCGAGGCGGCCAAATATCCCGGCGGCCGCATGCTTGAGATCGGCTGCGGGGCGGGCTGGGAGCTGGTCGCCTGGGCGCAGGCGGGCATGCAGGTTTCCGGCCTCGATCTCTCGTCGGGGGCGCTTGAACTGGCCCGGGGCAATTTCGAGCACAACAAGCTGCAGGCCGAACTCAAGCTTGGCAATGCGGAGCAGCTCCCCTTCGAAGACAATACCTTCGACATCGTCGCCTCATTCGGCGTGCTCCATCAGACCGAGAGCACCGAGAACGCGGTCGCCGAGGTCAAACGGGTGCTCAAACCCGGCGGCGAGGCGGCCATCACCCTCTATTACAAGTATTCCTGGAAGATCCTCCTGACCCAGCTCGGCCGGGTCAATTTCGAGTTCGCCCATGAGGATGCCCCGATCACCCGCCTCTACGACAAGAAGCAGCTGCGCGATCTCTTCAAGGATTTCAGTGCAGTGGAGGTTTTTCTCGACTACACCCGGGCCACCCGCTCCCCGCGCAAGGGCGTGCTGGCGGGTCTCTTTAATCATCTCTTCGTGCCGGTCTACAATCTGCTGCCCGGCTGCATCCGCAACAAATTCGGCCATGCCGCGGTCGTGCTGGCGAAAAAATAAGGCAAAGGGAGAAGGACGATGAGGGTTCTGGTCACCGGCGCCTCCGGATTCACCGGCGGCTATATGGTCGACAATCTTGTGGAGAAAGGATATCAGGTGCGCGCCTTTGTGCGGCCGACGAGCGACACCGCGCGGCTCAAGGCGAAGGGAGTGGACATTGTCACCGGCGACCTGAAGTACAAGGCCGATCTGGCCCAGGCGATGCGCAATATCGATGTGGTCTATCACATTGCGGCGCTCTACCGCGAGGCCAATCAGCCGGACCAGGCCTACTGGGATGTCAACGTCACCGGCACTGAGAACGTCATGGCCGCCGCCCTCGAAATGGGGGTGCGCCGGGTGCTGCACTGCAGCACCTGCGGCGTGCACGGTCACATCGAAAAGCCGCCGGCGGACGAGAACGCTCCGATCAGACCCGGGGATATCTATCAGGAGACCAAGACCGAAGGCGAAAAGGTGGCGCTCTTTTTCAACCGGGAGAAGGGGCTGCCGGTCACCATCGTCCGTCCGGTCGGCATCTATGGTCCCGGCGACGGGCGCATGCTCAAGATGTACCGGATGATCTACAAGGGCAAGTTCGTCATGTTCGGCGGCGGCAATGTGCTCTACCATCTCAGCTACGTCACCGACGTGGTCGAGGGATTCCGCCTTGCCGCTGAGACCCCGGCTGCGGCCGGCGAGACCTATATCATCGCCGGGGAAAAATATTTCACGCTCAACGATTTCGCCAAAATGGTCGCCGACGCTCTCCAGGTCAAGCCGCCGCGGCTCCACCCCCCGGTCTGGCCGGTTTATGCGGCCGGCTGGCTCTGCGAAAAGATCTGCATCCCCCTGCGGGTGCAGCCGC
>DAOOPF010000152.1:0-7501 GCA_035388125.1 bacterium
GCAGTGCGCTTCAGTAAAATGGCGCCGGACCTTGAGGTCCGGCGCCATTTTTTATTCCGCCCCGGGCGGCCGTGCGCCGGCAGGCGGCAGGGCAGAGGAGGAAACCGGCGTCGGCCGGTCAGCTTTTCTTGAAGGAGAGCTTCCCGCGCAGATAGGCGCCGCTGTAGGCGCCGGCGAAGGCGATGAGCAGGGCCAGGATCGCCCAGATATTCTGCACCCTGAACAGTCCCTTGAAAAATCCCTGAAAAAGGACCAGGCCGGGAATCCAGATCCCCAGGGCGAGCGCGAAGAGCCAGGGGTACTTCGACTGGATGAAGCCGAAGATGAGGGCGATGAGGAAGAGGGCGACGGCGATGCCGCCGAAATGGATCTCCGGACGGGTGGCGACGTAGGTGATGATTCCTCCCAGTGCGAATGCGATGCCCAGCAGTATCTTTTGCATGGTTGATCTCCTTGTTTGGGTGTCGGGGAATGCTTTTTTTACCGCGTCTCCGGGCTCTTGCTGAGAAGCCGGAGCAGATCGTGATAGTCTCGGGCGAATTCAAGGTAAGCGGAGCGGTCGCCGCCGGGCTCGACGGTGGTCAGCGCGGGCTGCATGGCGCGGGCGGCCTCTTCGGGATCGGCATAAAAGCCGGCGCCGGCGAGGGCGAACATGGCCGCGCCCAGCACGGTGGTCTCGCCCGCCGGGGTCACCAGCAGCGGAATGCCGAGCAGGTCGGCGCGAATCCGGTTCCAGAGCTGGTTTTTCGATCCTCCTCCGGCGCAGATGACCGCATCAGCCCTGAAGCCGGCCCATTTCTCGAGCAGGGTCAGCCCCTCCCGGGTGCGAAAGGCGAGGGCCTCCAGCGCTGCGCGGTAGAGATGACCCCGGGTCGTGCGGGCGGAAAGGCCGCTGAAGACTCCGCCCAAGCCGCTGCCGGCGTAGAGGTCGGGGAGCATGCGCACACCCTCGCAGCCCGGCGGCAGGAGGGAGGCCTCGCCGATCATCTTTGCGTAGCGCTCCTCGCCCGCGCTATCATTGTAGAGGAGTCCGCCCAGCCATTCAAGGGCGCCTGACGCGATCCACATGAGGCCGGGATTGCAGAATCCCGGACGGGCATCCAATTCGACCGTGATGCCCTCCTCCGGATCGAGCCTCTCGAGGTTGACGGGGGCTGTTCTGGCCATTAAAATCTCCCAGGTGCCTGAACTGAGGACCGGCAGGGCGGGCCCTCCGCCGGCGCCGAAGAGCGCGAACTGGGTGTCGTGGCCGGCGATCACAACCGGCAGGCCTGCGGCCAGGCCGAGTTCCGCCGCGGCATCGGAGCGGAGCAGGCCGGCGATCGTCCCCGGCTCGGCCAGGGGCGGAAAACTCGCCGCATCCAGTCCCACCAGCGCGAGCAGCCGCTCCGAAAAGGCGCGGCGGCTCTGATCGGTGAGCATCGAAGTCCCGGCCATGGTGGTATCGGTGAGCCAGACGCCGGCGAGACGGTGGATGAAGAGGGAGGGCATCATGGCGTAATGATCCATCCTCTCGAGAACCTCCGGCCGGTTTTCGCGGAACCAGAGCAGCCGGAAAAGGGTGTTGAACGGGTAGGAGTGCAGGCCGGTGATGCGGAAGAGGCTGAGCGGATCGATATAGCTGCCGATCTTTTCCTGGATGGAGCGGGTGCGGCCGCACTGCCATGAGATGACCGGGTGGAGCAGCGTGCCGTCGCGGAGCGCGGGAGCCCCGTCCACACCGAAGGTGGTCACGGTGACGGCGGCAATGGCGGCCTTAGGGGTGCGGGAGATGAGCTGCCGGGTGCAGAAGCAAAAGCCGGCCCAGATCTCCTCCGTATCCCAGATCAGACCGCCCGGCCAGCCGGGGTCGGGCCGGGTCGCATTGTGCCGGCTGGCCGAGGCGAGGAGGCGGCCTCCGGCATCGACCAGAATAGCCCGTACATTGGTGGCCCCGCAGTCGAGCACCAGCGCGGCCGGAATTCCGGAACTCATCTGTGCACTATACCTCCGCCCGGCCGACGGGTGTCGGACGCCCTGGCCGGGCCGCGCTTTTATCGTTTGCCGTAGAGCGGGCCGAAATTGGCGCAGGCGCGGTAATCGGCCCCCTCCTTGTCCATGCCGAAAGAATTCCAGGCGCTCGGGCGGAAGATCTGCGCCTCGTCGACATTGTGCATGCAGACCGGGATGCGCGCCAGAGCCGCCAGGGCGATCAGGTCGGCGCCGATGTGGCCGTAGCTGACCGCGCCGTGGTTGGCGCCCCAGTTGCCCATGACCGCATAGACATCTGCAAAGGGGCCCCTGCCGGTGAGGCGGGGAGCGAACCAGGTGGTCGGCCAGGTCGGATCGGTGCGGTCGACGAGGGCGCGATTGACCTCAGCGGGCAGATCGACGCTCCAGCCCTCCGCGATCTGCAGTACAGGGCCGAGGCCCTGGACCAGATTGACGCGCGACATGGTCAAGGGCATGCCGCCGCAGGTGAGGAATTCGGAAGAATAGCCGCCGCCGCGGAAATACTCATAGATGGCCGGCGGCCAGATGGTGGCGGCGAGGCAGGCTTTTACTTCGGCGGGGGTGATCTCCCAGAACGGCTTGACCGCCGGTTTGCCGGCGACCGACTGGCGCCCGGAAAAGTCGAGGGCGGAGGCTCCGGAGTTGATGAGATGGATGACGCCGTGTTCCGCCGCACCGCTCAGGGTGTGGCCGGTGACGCGTTTGATCGCCGCCGGGCTCCAGTAGGTGCGCACATCCGAGAACATCTGGGCGGTGTTGCTGAGGAGATGGCCGAAGAGCATCGCCACCCCGTTGAGGGCGTCGTTTTCGGTCGCGACCAGATAAGGCTGCCGGGTGCCGTTCCAGTCGAAGGAAGAGTTGAGGATCGCCTCCATGAAATCGCCGTTGGGAGAATGGTCGGTCCACTGCCGCTGGCCCTGGAAACCGGCGAGCAGGGCGTTGTGGCCGAGGGCCTCTTCGCCAAAGCCGAGCGCGGCCAGGCGGGGATTTCCGGCCATCAGGTCGCGGGCGATGAGGGTCATCTGCACCACCTTTTCCCAGATCCGCTCTTTCTCGGCGGGGGTGCGCCTGGTCATGTTGTTGTCCGGCCCCTCGACGCAGTGGGCGCGGGTCCAGGCGAGGGCGGTGCGGTACTCCTCGGGATCGAAAATTTCCTCCTCCATCCGGCGGGTGAACTCGGACATGTCGACGTATTCGTTGCGCATGCCGAGATAGTTCCTGAAAAAGGAGGGGTCGACCATGGAGCCGGCGATGCCCATCGATACCGAACCCATCGAGAGGTAGGAGGTGCCGCGCATTGCGGCGATGGCGAGGCCAGCCCGGGCGAAGCGCAGCAGCTTGCCGGCCACATCGGCTGGGATGGAATGGTCATCCGCATCCTGAACGTCGCGGCCGTAGATGCCGAAGGCGGGCAGGCCCATCTGGGTATGGCCGGCGAGGACCGCGGCGAGATAGACCGCCCCGGGCCGCTCGGTGCCGTTGAACCCCCAGACCGCTTTCGGGCGGATGGGGTCCATATCCATGGTCTCGGAACCGTAGCACCAGCAGGGGGTGACGGTGATCGAAACGCCGACCCCCTCGCGTTCGAAATAGTCCGCGCAGCGCGCCGCTTCGGCGACCCCGCCGATGCAGCTTTCGGCGATGAGGCACTCGACCGGCTCGCCGGAGGGGTGACGCAGGTTTTGGGTCAGCAGGCCGGCGACAGCCTGCGCCATGGCCATGGTCTGATTTTCGAGGGATTCGCGCACTCCCTTGCGGCGGCCATCGATGGCGGGGCGGATGCCGATCCTGGCCGGCCGGCCCTGATAACGCATGCTCATACGATACTTCTCCTGTTCGCATCTGACTAAGGTAAGGACCCGCCCCGAGGGGCCGGGAGTGATTCTATCGCCAAGTTCCAACAGCTTGGGCTGTGAACTCCTCTGCGGCCCTGCGCCTCTGCGCGAGCCAGCTTTCACTGCCGGTTGGGGCCATTTTCACTCCAGGCTTTTTTCAGCCGCCTCGACCGTCTGGGCGATCAGGGTGGCGATGGTCATCGGACCGACTCCGCCGGGTACTGGGGTGTAGGCCGTGCAGCTCTCCATGACGGCGGAGAGCTCGATGTCGCCGATATTGCCGGGGTGATAGCCGGCATCGACGACGATCGCACCCGGCTTGATCCACTCCCCCCGGATGAACTCGGGCTTGCCGACGGCGCCGACAATGATATCAGCGCGGCGCACCACTTCGGGCAGGTTCTGCGTACGGGAATGGCAGATCGTCACTGTCGCGTGGGCGTTGAGGAGCATCATCGCCACCGGCTTGCCGAGGATGGGGCTGCGCCCGACCACGACCGCCTCCTTGCCCTTGAGGGGGATCTGATAGTGCTCCAGCAGCCGCATGATGCCGGCCGGGGTGGCCGAGCCATAGGCGGGCTCGCCGAGGGCCATCTTGCCGAACCCGAGGGCGGTGACGCCGTCGACATCCTTGGCGATGGCGATCCGGTCGAAACAGGCGCGTTCATCGATCCCGGAGGGCACCGGGTGCTGCAGGAGAATGCCGTGGACATCCGGATTGGCGTTGAGGGCGTCGATCTCGGCCAGCAGCTGCGCGGTGGTGGTGCTCTGGGGCAGAATCACCCGCAGCGACTCCATACCCACGCGCTGGCAGGCGTTGCCCTTCATGCGCACATAGGTGGCCGAGGCGGGATCGTCACCCACCAGAATGGTGGCCAGGATCGGCGTCTGGCCGGTTTTTTCCTTGATCTTCTCCACGCGCACGGCCAGCTCCTGCTCCATCTGCCTGGCCAGCGCCTTGCCATCCAGAATCATTCCGCTCATGAACTGCACTCCTTGTAGTCTATTGGCCTTTCTCTTTGTCAAGATAACCGGGTACGTATTCGCCGCGCTTGATCTTGTTGGTCGGCGTTTTGATAAAGGGGGCCGATTGCTCGATGACACGGCTGATGCGGGCGAAAGCGGGAAGTTTGGCGTTGACCTCCTTGCGCACATCCTCGAGGATCTCGCTGATCGCCCTGGCGACCGCTCCCTCGGCGCGATCCCCTTCGATGCTCTCGATATAGGCATAGTTGGGAAAAATGCGCGCCACCATCTGCCCCTCGAGCATATAAACCAGGGCCTCCTCGACGTAGATTGACTCGAGCAGTTTGGCTTCGATGGTCTCGGGGTAGATGTTTTCGCCGGAGGGGCCGACGATGACGTTCTTGGAGCGGCCGGTGATGAAGAGAAAACCGTCCTTGTCCAGGTAGCCGCGGTCGCCGGTGATGAACCAGCCATCCGCAGTAAAGACCTTGCGGGTCGCCTCCTCGTTCTTGTAATAGCCCTTCATCACGTTGGGTCCCTTGATGAGGATCTCGCCGATGCCGGTCCCGGGCTCGGGGTCGGTGATGCGGATGGAGACATCGGAGATGGCGTGCCCCGGCGAGCCCATTTTTTGCTTCTCCATGGAGGAGAAGGTGACCAGAGGGGAGCACTCGGTCAGGCCGTAGCCGCAGCAGTAGGGGATGCCCCCCTGCTTCATAAAAGTCTCGACCTCGGGTGAAAAGGCGGCTCCGCCGATGATGACGCAGTCAAGGCGGCCGCCCAGCAGCTTGTTGACCTTTTTGCCGATGATCTTGTAGAGCAGCTTGCGCGAGGGCCTGGTCCTGGAGAGGAGCCGCAGCAGCCGGCTGGCGGTGATCGTCGGCACGACCTGTTTGTGGTAGATTTTTTCAAAGACCAGGGGGACGGCGCCGAAGATCGTCGGCCGCACCTCCTGCATCGCCGCCAGCAGCACCTTGGGGGCCGGAGGCTTGGTGAGAAAATAGATCAGGCTCCCTTCGCGGATGATCGATAGAAACCCGGAAGTGGAGCCGAAGGTATGGGCGAGCGGGAGAATGGAGAGGAGAACGCTCCGTTCGTGGATGCATTTGATCAGGTCGGGCCCTTCGAAGAGATTGCTCACCAGGTTGCGGTGGGTGAGCATCACCCCCTTGGAATGGCCGGTGGTGCCCGAAGTGTAGATGATCTCGGCCACATCCTCCTCCCCGATCACCACCTGCAGAGCCGGATCCTGCTTGCCGCGTTTCTTGATGACCTTGCCGCCGAAATCCTGCAGCCCTTTCCAGAAGCCGGGTTTGGCGGCCTCCTCGCCGGAGAGAAGGGACAAATCAGCCAGTCCGATCACCACCATCTGTTCCGTGATCGCCCGCAGGTTGAGGCTGGCGTGGAGGGATTCTGAGATGAAGACGGCGGTGGCGTCCGAGTGGTGGAGGATATGATCGATGTCGGCTTCGGGGAATTCCTCGAGGATGGGGACGGCCACAGCGCCCATGGTGGTGACGGCCATGAAGGCGATGCACCAGTTGGGTGAAGAGCTGCCGAGGAGGGCGACCTTGTCCCCGGTCCCGACTCCGAGCGCGCGCAGCCTGTCCTGCAGGCCGGTAACCCGCCGGCCGAATTCGCCATAGCTGAAGGGCTCATCTCCGACCAGGGCCAGGGCCGGCCGCTGCGGATACCTGCTCAGAACCTCGGCGAAGAATGCATCGAGTGTATAACGCTCAAGACCGAACTTGCGGGTGGAAATGTTCATGACAATTCCTCCTTTTGTAGGCGGTAACCGGCCGCGCCGGGATGAAATATACACCTCTTTGGCTTTTATTCAAAAGGCTTTTTTAGCCCGCCGGCGAGCGCCCGCGCGTAAAAATTGTGACCCAGCCCGAAAAAAGGCGAAAAAGTCCTTGTCCGGCAAGCTTATGTTCTTTATTATAACACAGGGGCAGCCCGCTGCTTTCAGACGGGTATCCGGGGAGCATGTGAGTGTACGCAGAAGAAAGGAACGAGTATGCACAATCCATTGATCCGCTGGCTCGGCCTGGTGATGATCCTGCTCATCGCACCGGGGATTGCGGCGCAGGATCTGCAGGATTATCTCTCCCGCTATCTCGGCGATAACGGGAAAAAGTACCTCCAACCCCTGGGTGATGCCTTCGGGGCCAATCTCAACAGCGGGCTCTACCACACCGCCCATATCCCGCGCGTGGGACTGCACATCGGCGTCGAGGTGATCGCGACGGGCGCCCTCATCTCCGACGCTCAGAGGAGCTTCACCGCCACCACCGAGGCGGGATTCGAGCCGCAGACCAGCCTGGAGGTGCCGACCGTTTTCGGCGAGACCGCGCCGGTGGCCGTTCCCGGCCAGGGCGGCACCGTCTACAACTTTCCGGGCGGATATGACCTCTCGGTCATGCCCCTGGCGATGCCGCAGATCACCATCGGCTCCCTCCTGGGCAGCGAAGTCACCCTGCGCTACGCAGCGCTCGAGCTGAATGAGGAGGTCGGGGATCTCAACCTGCTCGGCATCGGCTTCCGTCACAGCCTCAGCCAGTACATTCCGCTCTTTCCGGTCGACGTGGCGGCTTCGGTCTTTTATCAGACCCTGACCGTGGGAGATCTCCTCGACGCCAAAACCCGCGTGATCGGCCTCTCGGCCAGCAAAACCTTCAACCTTTTCACCCTCTACGGCGGCCTCT
>DAOOPF010000153.1:0-7486 GCA_035388125.1 bacterium
TTAAAGTTGACCCCCTTTGCCCCCTTGACAATGCCGATGCCGAAAATCGCCCCGACGATCGCCTGCGAGCTCGAGACCGGCACCAGGGGAATCGAGGGCAGGCCCAGGGAGATAAGCAGGCTTTTCAGGCCTGTGGAAGCGAAGAGAAAGAGCACGATCGTATGAGCGAGGACGACGATCAGGGCCAGGATCGGCGTAAGGGTAAAGATGTCGTTGCTCACAGAGAGCATCATCCGGCGGGAGTAGGTGAAAATTCCGACGGCGATGGCCAGGGCCCCGAGCAGGAAGAGCTGCTGGGTGCCATGGAGGGTGAAGAGATCGAAAAGATGGATATCGTGAAAGGGGGAGGCGGGCACGAAAACGCCCATAACGTTGGCGATGTTGTTGGCCCCCAGCGTATACGATCCGAGCGCGCCGACGACGATCAGCCCCGCGCGGGTATAGGCGTCGAGGCGGAGCATATGGATGCGCGCCCGGCCGAGAACGAATTTGAAAAGCAGATAAATCAGGATGGCAAAGATCGCCGCGAGCAGCGGGGAGATGAACCAGGTCGCGACGATTTTGGAGAGCACCCCCAGATCCGTCGGGGAACCGGTGAAGAGATTCCAGCCCACGATCGCCCCGACGATCGCCTGCGAGGTCGCAACCGGAATTCTGGCGCGCGTCATCCAGGCGATGGTCAGCCCTGCGGCGAGTGCGACGGTGAAGGAACCCGCGATGGCGTTGACCGCACCCAGGTGACCCAGGGTCTCGGTGACGCCGGCGCCCTCCACGACGGCCCCGAGGATCACAAAGAGGCTGGCGATGGCAGCGGCCACCTTGAAACGCACCATGCGTGAGCCGACCGCCGTGCCGAAGACATTGGCTGCATCCTTGGCGCCGAGAGACCATCCCAGAAAAAGACCGCTTGTCAGGAAAAACCAGATCATACCGGATTTGCTAAATATAGCGTTTGATGGTGGCGATCGATAACCGGTCGCAGACGTCCTCGGCCTCTTCGGCGATCAACTCGATATGATAGGCGAAGTAGCGGAGGTGGATTTTATGGCTCAGGCGCAGATCCCCGCCGAAAACAGCGCGCTTGAATTTTTCCGCGCTCTTGTTGGCCTCCTTGCGGTAAAAAAGGACCTTGTTGACATGGTCGCGGACTGCGGCGAGATCGCGAAAGTAGGCGCGGATGGCCTTGACCATCCCCTCCTCGGCGCTGACGGCATACTCCGAGACGTCGATGAAAACGGGATGGAGATCCTCGGGAATGACCGGGCATTCGACCGAAAACTGCATCAGGGTCTCGGTAGTCTGATTGAGCACCTTGTCCGAACTCTCGAGCAGGCCGAGCACATCGCCGCGGGATTCGGGAATGAGGGTGCGCAGATAGAGCTTGCTTTCGATCTGCCGGCGCAGTTCGTCGCCCTTCTCCTCGGTCTCGCACAGTTCCCTGAGATGGCTCTCGAATTCCTCACGCCGGCCCTGCAGATAGAATCGTACGGCCTGCTTGAAGATGAGCCCCCCCTTGATGACCAGATCGAGAAATTCATCGATCTGGATCTCGGTCTGCTTGTTCTTTTTAAACAGGAGTGACATAACTCCGCCTCATAAGCTGATTAAAAGAGGCCGAAAACGCCGTTCGGGGTGATGCCGAGCGTTCTGAACCAGGTCTCGCCGGCGATGATGTTGAGCAGCCATGCGATCACCATCATGGTAAAACCGAACCGGAAGGCATCGCCCATGGAATAGCGGTCGGTCTCGTAAAGTAAAGCCGCCGGCTTGCTGTTGAAGGGCAGCACATAGACGTGCTCAATCATAAAGGCCACCGGCAGGGCCAGGCTGATGACGCTGAACCCGAAACGGCCGGCGACACCGATGGCGATCGGCACGAAGATCATGCAGCGCATGGTCTTGGACTGGAAGAGCAGGGCGCTGAAGATCATCACCCCGGTCAGCAGCATAAAGATCGCCCAGAAAGGGGTCCCGTCGCCGATGCCGGCATGGTCGAAAAAGGCGTTAACGGCAAGCACCGGCAGATCCGTCGCGCTCAATCCGGCCCCCAGGGCATAGGCCCCGGCCGAAAAAAGCATCAGATGCCAGGGGATGTCGACGTCGTTCCAGTTGACGATCCCGATACGCGGCAGCAGAGCGACGATCGCCCCGACAAAGGCGACCGCTGTCGGGCTGATACCGTGCACGCGGTCGGTCGCCCAGAAACCGAGTATGGCGATGAAGAGAATGATCGCCTTGATCTCCTGAATATCCGTCTTGCCGAGGCTTTGATACTCCTGACGCAGCCTCTCCATGCCGCCCTCGATCTGAGGCAGCCTTTCCTCCGGCTTGAGCGGGAAAAAGAGTTTGTAGGCGAGGAGATAGCCGATCAGCATGAGCAGGATCGCGACCGGCAGCATGGCCGTCATCCAGTCGGAAAAGAAAACCTGTGTGCCGATGGCCCCGGCGATCAACGAGACGGCGAGGAGATTGGCTCCTGAACCGGTCATGAAAGCGCTGGCGCCGACATTGATCTCAAAGAGATTCTGGATCACAATGCTGCGGCCGAAATTGTTTTTCTCGTCGCCGCCGCGCGCGCCGTAGATAGCCGCGATCACCATAAAGATGGGCAGCAGAATGGCCGCCTTGGCTGTGGTCGCCGAGATGAAAGCGGAGAGCAGCAGGTTGATAAAGATGAAACTGAGAAAGATCCGGTTGGCATTCTTGCCAAAGCGGAGGATGAACCAGAGGGCGAAGCGCTTGGCCACACCCGTCGCCACCAGCATGCTCGCCAGGACGAAAGACATGATGTTGAGCCACATCACCTCATGGCCCAGCTGGGCATAGGCGGTCTTTTCGGGCAGCACGCTGGTGAGCACCAGCGCGATGATGACGATGAGCGAGGTCAGATAGTTGGGAATGGCCTCGGTCATCCAGAGGATGAGGCTGGCGGCAAAGATCGCCAGCATCATCTCGTTACTGCGGGTAAAGGCCGCCGCACCGAGTTTGGCAAAGGCCGCCTTGGCCTGAGCCGAGGTCAGCATGGAGGCCTCGATCTCCTGCAGGAAAGGGAGCTTGACCAGCCAGCCCAAGAGGATGAACGCGGCCAACGCGAGAAAGGGACCCGCCGCAGCAAGCCCTTTTTCAAACCGGCCCTTCGCCCGTTTCGGCAGCTGCTCGATACGGTAATTATGCATATCGAGGGGATCGAATGGCGTCATGGCAAACGGACTCCGTAAGTATCCCCCCGCCGGGCGGCGGAGGAGATGAACCAGATCCTGGCTGAAATCACCACCGGGTATAGGGGTTCTTCATCAGCATCGAATTATAGTAGCGGACGTCGCCGGTGACCTCTTCGCCGAGCCATGACGGCTTTTCAAAGAAATCCTCCTCCCCGGCCAGTTCCACCTCGGCGACGACCAGTCCCTGATTCTCGCCATAAAACTCATCGACCTCAAAGGTGTGCACCCCGGCGCTGACCTGGTAGCGGCATTTGTCGATCACACCGGGCTCGCAGATCTTGAGCAGCTCTTCGGCCTCGCTGACGGGGATCTCTTTTTCCCATTCATAGCGGCTGGCACCCGAGGCATTGCCGATGCCTTTAATGGTGATGTAGCCCTTGTCGCCCTTGACGCGGACGCGCACGGTCCGTTCGGGCACGGAGGAGAGATAGCCCTGGATGATGCGGGTCTTTTTGTTGGCGAAGGGGGCGAATTCGCCCTTGACAAGGAATTTACGTTCGACTTCGTTGGCCATGGGTACTCCATTATTGGAAAGGTTAAGGGCGGCCGGACCATAAGCGGCGCGGCCGCAGGGCAGGCCGGTCAGACCTGGGAAATGGCTCTATACATGGATGTGGCGGAGAGCGGCTCCATGCCGATCACCCGCTTGATCGCCAGCAGATAGTTGACGTTTTCATACTCCTCAAGGGCGATCATCTTTCTGGCCGCGAGGATGGCCTCCACATCGGTCGATTCGAGATTCGCGGTCATCAGGCGCGCGCCGTTGACATAGACCTCCGCCAGCTCGGCGATGCAGCCGTTGATGGTGAATCCCATGCGGCGCTTGAAGACATTGACCGCGGCCAGCTGCGGGTGCGGCTTGATGATCTCCTCGATGTACTGCACCAGGGTGTAGCTCTCGCGTTTGAACCCGGGCATGGGAACGCCGAAGGCGGGAAAAACCTCGTTTCTGATCACCTCCACGGCCATCGGGAATTGACCCTTCATGCGCGGATTCCACTGCTCCAGTCCCTTCTGCACCTGCACCAGGACCTTGATGTCCATCAGATCATTGCGGATCTTGGTATTGTTCTCGCTGTTGCCGGCCGACATGATATAGATCTCCAGGCTTTCGCGGATCTGGTCGACGGGGCTGAGCGCGCGCATCTTCTCCTCGACGATGCCGAAGTTTTGGGCGAAGGCGCGGAATTCAAAGCGGGGTTTGATCTCAGGCATAGGCTCTCCTTCTCTTGGTGAACGGTACAGGTTTCTGACTGCAAAGGTCATGCCAGATATAGTATCCTTGTAACTCATTATATCTATATATCTTGGAGAAGAGCTGCGCCGGGCCTTGCCAGCGGAAGTGACGATGGATCGGCGTTTCAACGATATTTCGGCAGTCCAACTGCCGGTTTTTCGACATTCTGCTTGCTTCTTATGCGTTCAGGCCGTATTTTATCTGACCGTAACCCAATGACTGGAATCATCATGCTGCGCCGTTCAGGACTCATTCTCCTCTTACTCTTTTTCTTCATGGCCCTCACCCTCCTGGTCTATCGCAATTTCATGGACATCTCCACCGGGTATGAGGAGACCGCCCCCCTTCCCGCGCCGCCCTCTGCAACAGGAGCCCGGGATACCGTCCATGTCGGGGTCATCTCCCGCTTTTCTCCCAATCTGATCTACGACGGCTACCAGCCGATCATGGACTATCTCACCCGGGAGACCGGCATCCTCTTCGCCCTCAAGCTAAGCAGCAGCTACGAGGAGACCATCGCCCAGCTGGATCAGGGCGAGATCCAGTCCGCCTTTCTCGGCACCTACCTCTATCTCGAGGCGCGCCGGAACCATCCGATCCGCTGCATCCTCAAGCCCCTCAACAGCCATCTGCAGCCCTATTTCCATTCGATGGTGATCACACGGGATGATTCTCCCATCCGATCAATCGCCGATCTCGCCGGCAAGCGTCTTGCGCTCCCCTCCCCGCTCTCCTTTTCCGGCAACTGGCTGCTCGGTTATGAGCTGCAGCGCCACGGCCTCACGGCCAGCGATCTCGACTCAATTCACTATTTCGGTTTTCATCATACCGTGGTCTACCAGGTTCTGCTCGGCCGCTTCGACGCCGGGGTGGTGAAGGACCGGGTCGCCGCCGAGTTCACCAGCAAGGGGATTCGCGTCATCGCCGTCTCCCGCGAGATTCCTGGTTCGCCGATCATCATCCGCAGGGATATAGCTCCCCGCATCAGCGAGGCGATGATCAACGCCCTGCTCAGGATCGATGCGAGCCGTCCCGAACACAGGGATCTGATCAAGGATTGGGATCCCGAATTCGCCTGGGGCTTTGCGCGGGCGCAGGAGAGCGACTACGACCAGGTGGACGCCATCTTCGCCGCGCTCAAGGAAAGGCCTCGATGATGATCAGGAGCCTCAAAGCGCGCCTCGTCCTTTTTCTGGGCATCCTTATGATCGTGCTGACGATGATCATCTCGATCGTTCTGCTCTATCAGTGGCGCGGCCTCATCCTTGAAAACCAGCGCCAGAACGCCCTCTCCGTGGCCCGCACCTTTGCGGCCTCCATTCTGGACGGCCTGATCTATCAGGAGAGCGGCCTCCTTCCCAACGAGGGCTATCTCGAGAATCAGATCCACAATTTCCTGGGCAAGAACAGTCAGGTGAAATGGCTGGTGATGTACGATGCGGAGGGCAATGTAGCCGTGCGCAGCAGCTTCAGGAGCGCCGAGCCCGATGGTCAAGAAGCCGCATCGGCGCTCCCGGCCGCGCATGGCGGGAGAGGGACGAGCATCTATCACTCCCGCCCTTTCGGCTGGATCCTCGAGGCCGGCATCCCCCTGCAGATCCAGAGCAAGTCCTGGGGCGAGCTCCACATGGGTTTCGACCTCGAGCCGACCCGCGCCAGGCTGCAGCGACTCTTTTTCCTCATCTTCGGCCTGGCCGTCCTCTTTGTGGTCAGCATCGTCGCCGTCATCTGGTTTTTCATCAACCGGCTCACCCAGTCGCTCGGCCAGCTCGTCACCGAGATGAAGCGGTTCGACCTCGAGAATATTGTGCCGACACAGATGAAGGCGGGCGAGGACGAGATCGGCGTGCTGGTGAGCAATTTCGAAAAGATGAAAGAGCGGCTCCATAATTCGCGCCGGCAGCTGCTCGAGGCGCAGCGCCAGATTCATCAAGCTGAAAAGCTCGCCTCCATCGGCCGCCTCGCCTCGGGCGTGGCCCACGAAATCAACAACCCGCTGCACGGCATGAAGAGCTGCCTCTACGCCATCGAACAGGAACCGCACAATCTGCCGGAGGTCAAGCGCTATCTCGCCCTGGCAGACGAGGCCCTCGACCACATCGCCCTGATCGTGCAAAAGCTCCTCGGTTTCTCACGGCAGCACGCCAAGCAGACGGTGGCGATGGAGCTCAACAGCGAGATCGAAAAGGTGCTCTCCCTCCTCGCCTTCCGCCTCAGCAAGAATCAGATCATCATCGAGAAAAAGTTCGAGCCCGGTCTGCCCGCTCTCCACGCCGACCGCCATCTCATGCAGGAGGTGATCATGAATCTGCTCCTCAACAGCATGGACAGCATAGAGGAGGAGGAAGGCGGCACCATCCGCGTCGCCACCTCCAGCGACGGAGAGGGGCGGATCCATCTCGAGATCGCCGATAGCGGCTGCGGCATCGACAGCAAGGACCTCGACAAAATTTTCGATCCCTTCTTCACCACCAAGGAGGAGGGCAGGGGGACCGGGCTGGGTCTCTCGGTTTCCCTCGGCATCATCGAGAGCCACGGCGGCACCATCACCTGCCAAAGCAGGCCCTATCGCGGGACCACCTTTCATATCACCCTGCCTTCAGGGGGCGCCAAATGAAAATACTCCTCGTCGAAGACGAAAAGATATCGCGCATCACCCTCACCGAAACCCTGACCAAGCAGGGTTATCAGGTGACCGCCTGCGAAACCGGCCGCGCCGGCATCGACGCCCTGGAAAAGAGCCCCTTCGAGGTCGTGATCACCGATCTGCGTCTGCCGGACCTGAACGGCCTCGAGCTGGTCAAACTGGCCAGGACGCGCGACAGCGGCTGTACGGTCATTGTCATCACCGGCTTTGCGACCGTCGAGACCGCCGTGGCTGCGCTCAAGCTCGGCGCCTACGATTATCTGACCAAGCCCTTCTCTCCCGACAAACTGCTCAGCATGCTGGCCAACATCCAGCAACTCCATTCAGTGATCAGCGAGAACATCCAGCTCAAGAAACGGATCACCCGCTACGAGGGCCGCG
>DAOOPF010000154.1:0-7389 GCA_035388125.1 bacterium
GCAGGAAGGGGAAAATTCTCTTGCGCGATTCGAATAGCGGCGGTATATTAAGACCTCGAATTGAGCGAAAGAGAAGGGATGACCAACTTTCAGCAGATCAGGGGTTTGATCTTTAATATCATGGCCTTTTCGGTGCACGACGGACCGGGCATTCGCACCACGGTCTTTCTCAAGGGATGCCCTTTGCAATGCGCATGGTGCCACAATCCCGAATCGATCTCGCCCGAACCGGAGATGATGCTGCGCACAGAGCTCTGCCTGATGTGCGGTGCCTGTATTGCAGCCTGCCCGATGGGGGCAATTGAATCAACGCCGGTTGGGCTGGTAACCCATCGGGAAAAGTGCGTCGCCTGCGGCCTTTGTGCCGAAGCCTGTCCGGTACAAGCCCGAGTCCGGGTCGGCCGCGAGATGAGCGTCGCGGAGGTGATGGAAAAAGTCCTCGCCGACCGCGTCTTTTATGACCAGTCAGGAGGAGGCGTCACTTTCTCCGGCGGCGAACCGACCCGGCAGCCGGATTTCCTGCACGCCCTCCTCACGGCCTCCCGTCAGGAGGGGCTCCACACCATTGTCGACACCTGCGGCTATGCCCCCTGGAGCGTCTTTGAACGCATCGCCCCCCTGACCGACCTTTTTCTCTTCGACATCAAGATGATCGATGCGGAAAAACACCGCCACTGGACAGGCGTTTCCAACCGCCGCATTCTTGACAACTTGACCCGCCTCGACAATGGAGGCTGCGCCATCAGCCTGCGTCTTCCCATCATCCCGGGCGTCAATGACCGCCCGGAGGATATCGAACAGATGGCTTTACTGCTCAGCACGCTGCGAAACACCAAACAACTCCACCTCCTCCCCTTCCACCGGGGCGGGACGGAGAAGTATCACCGTCTTGGACGGGCTTATTATCTCGAGCATGCTGTTCCGCCCGATCTCGCGGAGATCGAAAAAGTGGCGGAGCGTCTGCGCGGCCATATTGACCAGGTTTGTATCGGCGGGTGAGCGGGCTTACAGAACCGCTCCGCCGCCCATTAACCCAGGGAGTTCTTATGATGACCGAACGCGTCCGTCTGCTGCGGGAAAAGAGCCTGCAGGCCGTACCCGCACTTTCCACCGAGCGCGCTGAAATCGTCACCCGCGTCTACCGCGAAGCCGGGCTCCTCTCCGCCCCGATGCTGCGCGCCCGCGTCTTTGCCGCGATCATGGCGGAGAAGGAGATCTGCATCAACGACGGCGAATTGATCGTCGGCGAACGCGGACCCGCGCCCAAAGCCACCTATACTTTTCCAGAACTCTGCTGCCACTCCCTCCAGGACCTCGAGATCCTCGACAGCCGCGAAAAGGTCTTTTTCAGGGTCGATGAGCAGACCCGCCGCCGCTACCGGGAGGAGTTCATACCCTTCTGGCAGGGCAAGAGCATGCGGGAGATGATCCTCGCCAGCATGAGCGAGGAGTGGAAAGCGGCCTATGCAGCGGGCATCTTCACCGAGTTCATGGAGCAACGCGGGCCCGGCCACACAGTGCTCGACGACAAGATCTACGACAAAGGCATGAACGACTTTATCGCCTCGATCGATGCCCGGCTGGCTGCGCTCGACTATGTCAACGATGCCGCCGCCTACGACCGCTCCGAGGAGCTCAAGGCCATGCGCCTGTGTGCGCAGTCGATCATCGCCCTGGCCAACCGGTACGCCGACAAGGCGGCGACTCTGGCGAAAAAGGAGAAAGAGCCCCGGCGCAAGGCGGAGTTGAAAACCATCGCGGCGGTCTGCCGCCGCGTCCCTGCCGATAAACCACGCACCCTGCATGAAGCCCTGCAGTATTACTGGTTCGTCCACCTCGGGGTAATCACCGAGATCAATCCCTGGGACGCTTTCAATCCCGGCCGCCTCGACCAGCATCTCTTTCCCTTTTACAAACAGGGGATCGAGAGCGGAACCACGACCAGGGAAGAGGCCCGGGAGCTGCTGCAGTGCTTTTGGGTGAAATTCAACAATCAGCCGGCCCCGCCCAAGGTCGGCGTGACCGCCGCCGAGAGCTCCACCTATACCGATTTCGCCAATATCAACAGCGGCGGCCTCAAGGCTGACGGCAGCGACGGGGTCAATGAGCTCTCCTACCTCATCCTCGAGGTCATCGACGAGATGCGGCTGGTCCAGCCCAGTTCCAACATCCAGCTCAGCCGTAAAAACCCCGATGCCTTTCTCAAACACGCCCTCAGGGTGGTCCGCAAGGGCTGGGGGCAACCATCGCTCTTCAACGCCGACACGGTGATCGAGGAGATGCTGCGCCAGGGCAAGTCAGTAGAGGATGCCCGGCAGGGAGGCACTTCAGGCTGCGTCGAAACCGGGGCCTTCGGCAAGGAGGCCTATATTCTCACCGGCTATTTCAACATCCCCAAGATCCTCGAGTTGACCCTGCACGACGGTTTCGACCCCCGCACGGGCCGCCAGCTCGGACCGCACAGCGGTGAGCCGGCGAAATGGCGCAAGTTCGACGATCTCATGGCCGCTTTCCGGCAGCAGATGGCCCATTTCATCGAAATCAAGCTGGCCGGCAACAATATCATCGAGCGCCTCTACGCTCTCCACATGCCCGTGCCCTTCCTCTCCATTCTCATCGACGACTGCATCGCCAGGGGGATGGACTACAATGCCGGCGGTGCCCGCTACAACACCAGCTACATCCAGGGCGTCGGCATCGGCACCGTCACCGACAGCCTCGCCGCCCTCAAGCAGCACGTTTTCGAGCAGAAGCGGCACAGCATGGCGGAATTCATCGCCCTGCTGGATAATGACTTTGCCGATGATGAGGTGACGCGGATGCGCCTGGTCAACAAGTGCCCCAAGTACGGCAATGATGATGCGTACGCCGACGATCTCATGACCGGGGTCTTTGAGATCTACTACAACCTGGTCAACGGCCGTCCCAACACCAGGGGGGGCCTCTACCGGATCAACATGCTGCCGACCACGTGTCATGTCTATTTCGGCTCGGTCACCGGCGCCACCCCGGACGGCCGCAAGTCCGGCACCCCCCTGAGTGAGGGGATTTCGCCGGTGCAGGGTGCTGACCGCAAGGGGCCGACTGCGGTGCTGAAATCGGCCGCCAAAATGGACCATGTGCGCACCGGCGGCACCCTGCTCAACCAAAAGTTCACCCCTTCCCTGCTGGAGGGGGAGCGGGGTCTTGACAACCTCAGCCATCTGGTGCGCGGCTATTTCACCCTGGGCGGGCATCACATCCAGTTCAATGTCGTGGATGCCGCCACCCTCCGTCATGCCCAGGCCCACCCCGAAGAGCATCGTGATCTCATCGTCCGCGTCGCGGGCTACAGCGACTATTTTCTCGACCTGAGCAGAGCCCTCCAGGATGAGATCATCGCCCGCACGGAGCATCAGGGATTATGAACGATGGCAAACAAAAAAGCCTCCCGAGGCGTACCCCGGGAGGCTTTTTTTATTTTCTTCACGCGCCGGTCAGGCCTGCGGCCTGCCGATGGCATAATAGCTGAAACCGAGATCGCGGATCTTGACCGGATTGTAAATATTGCGGCCGTCGAAGATAACCGGCGTCTTGAGCGCCTTGCGGATACGCTCGAAATCGGGTTCCCGGTAATCGAGCCACTCGGTCACGATCACCAGGCCGTCGGCGCCCTGCAGGGCGTCATAGTTGTTATCGAACAGCCTGACCCTCTTTTCAAGACCGAGCCGTTTGGCCTCCTGGAGGGCGGCGGGATCGTGCGCCTGGAGCTTGACCCCTTCGGCATGAAGGGCGCTGATGAGGGGGATGGCCGGGGCTTCGCGCATATCGTCGGTGCGCGGCTTGAAGCTTAGCCCCCAGAGGGCGAGGGTGAGGCCGGCGAGCTTGTCCTTGAAGTGGGCCCGGATCTTGGGCAGCAGGATCGTCTTCTGCTCCTCGTTGGCGGCTTCGACCGCCTCAAGGACCTTGAGGCGGCAGCCGTTCTGTTTGCCGGTGTAGATGATCGCCTTGACATCCTTGGGGAAACAGGAGCCGCCGTACCCCATGCCCGGGAAGATGAACGAGTGGCCGATGCGCTTGTCCGAACCGATGCCGCGGCGCACCATCTCCACATCGGCGCCGACGCGATCGCAGAGATTGGCAATCTCGTTGATGAAGGAGATCTTGGTCGCCAGCAGCGAGTTGGCCGCGTATTTGGTCACCTCCGCACTGTACTCATCCATGATCAGGATGGGATTGCCCGTGCGCACGAAGGGCTGATAGAGTTCCTTCATGATCTCCCCCACCTTGGGGTTGCGGGTGCCGATGATGACGCGATCGGGGTACATGAAATCATCGATGGCCGCCCCCTCTTTGAGAAATTCAGGATTGGAAACGACATCGAAAGGCAGATCGGTCTCCGCGGCGATGGCCTGGCGCACCTTGTCCGCCGTGCCCACCGGGACCGTGCTCTTGTTGACGACGATCTTGTAGCCGTTCATGAGCCTGCCGATGGACTTGGCCACCGCCAGGACATGGCTGAGATCCGCCGAACCGTCCTCTTCGGGAGGAGTGCCCACGGCGATGAAGAGAATATCCGACTGTTCCACAGCCTCTTCCATCGAGGTGGTGAAAGAGAGCCGTTCGAGCTTGTGGTTGCGCTCGACGAGCCCCTCCAGGCCGGGTTCATAGATCGGGATCAGCCCTTTCCGGAGGTCCGTGATCTTTTTTTCGTCCACATCCATGCAGATGACCTGATTGCCGGCTTCGGCAAAACAGGCTCCCGCCACCAACCCCACATAACCCGAACCAATGACTGTCAGTTTCATACCCGTCCCATTTTGAAAAAGTGCGTGAAAAACACCCCTGTTTCAATCACATAATTCTACAGGCAGAGCGGCCGGGATGCAGAGAAGGAGTTGCCTCTTCGTGTTTATTTATCCTTTTCCGGTGCCGTATCCAGCAGGCTGCGGTCATTGATAAAGTCCCACATGGTCTTGCGCTGGAGGTCGGCGACCGCCAGTTTGAAATCGACATAGGCTTCCAGGTAGGAGGTTTTCGCGGTAGTCAGACGGTTGCGGTCGAGAGCCAGGTCCTGGCTGGTGATATCGCCATTGTTGAACCGCTCGAGGGTGATATCGAAGGCGCGCTGGGCCACCTCCTGGTTTTTTCTGAGCACATCGACGCGGTTCTCCGCCTCGCGCAGGCGCAGGACCACATCGCGGACCTCGCGCTGGATGGTTTTTTTCTGCTCCTCGAGACTCAATTCGCTGGTCGAGAGCGACGCAGAGGCCGACTGCACCTCGGCGCGGTTGACCCCCCAATCCCAGAGCGGCACGGTCAGGGTGAAAGTGACGCCGCGGTTGTGGGGCCGGCGGTCCATGTCCTCAATGCTCGAATCCCAAAGCTGATCCCAGGGCGATTTGTAGGGCAGGGCTGAATTGCTGACCCCGGTGATGTCGTAAAAAGCGGCGATGTCGCCGCGCAATTCGCTGCGCGCATCGGCCTCCTTGACATCGATCCTGGCCAGTTCGATGGCGATCTGGCCCTCGCGCAACTCGGTGCGGTATTTCATGGCCAGTTCGGTGGCGCGTTCCACCTCCACTTTCACCTTTTCAATAGCGAAATCGGTGCGCACCGCCACCGCATCGGAGAGCCTGAGCCCGATCAGCTGCTTGAAAATGTCCTCGCTGCGCTGCAAAGCACCCTCCGCCGAGAGCAGGGCCGCCCGGCTCTCCGCCAGATCGACCTCCATCTGCAGGGCCTCGACTTCCGGGATCAGACCGGCCGCATATTTCTTCGCCGCCAGATCATAGAGCTCCTGCTGCTGTTTGAGATTTTCACTGGTGATCTCGTGCCGCCGTGTCGCCTGGTAAAAATCGAAGAAAGAGCGGGTGACGTTGTAGACAATATCCAGCTCGCTGCGCCGGAAACGCTGGAAAGTGCGCTCATAGCTGAGATTGGCGTTCTTCAGGCCCAGTTTGAGCTGGTTGATCGCAAAGAGGGGCTGCCTGAAGCGGAGACTGATCGAGTTGTAGATTTCGCTGCGCGAGACATCCTCATCGCTCTCCTGGAGGTAGGTCGAGACATCGCGGTGGTAGCTCTGGCCGCGCAGGGTGAGGGCGCCGTCGGTCGGCAGCGGCTGATTGATGTCGAGGGTGCCGAGGAAGCGGGTGTAGCCGGTGGTGTTAAAGACCGGCAGCGCTCCCGGCACCTGGATTTCGGAGACGGTCTCGTTCCAGTTCGGCGCTTCCAGGCTCAGGTCGGCGTTGGTCTTGAAGCGCCCCTTGGCGGCGATCAGATTCTGCGACGCCTGGTTCAGGCTCAGACGAAGGGATTTCATCTCGTAGCTCTGTTCGAGGGCGATTTTGATCGCCTGGTCGAGAGTGAGGATAGTCTTGTCGGATGTGCCGGCCGGGCTCTCCGGTTCGGCAGCGGACTGCTGAACGCTGGCCGCCGGCTCAGCGGGCTCCTGGCTCCAGCTCCGGCCGCCGGTGAGAAGAAGCGGCAGGGAGATCAAGGCAAGCACTAGAAAGGATCGGTTCTGAACCATATAGTCCTCAATGATAATCACGCGGCAAGCCGCTATTCATAGCGCAGGGAAACGATCGGGTCGAGCCTGGCCGCCTGTCGGGCCGGATAGATCCCGAAGATGATGCCGACTGCAGCTGAAACGGTGAAAGCCAGGATGATTGCGCTGATGCTGACCAGGGTGCGCCATCCCGCATAGAGGGCGATCACCTTGGTCAGGATAAAGCCGAGGAGCACCCCCAGGAGTCCGCCGGCGAAGCTGAGCACCACCGCCTCGACCAGAAACTGACCGAGGATGTCTTTCTGCCGGGCGCCCACGGCACGCCGCACACCGATCTCCCGGGTCCGTTCCATGACCGAAGCGAGCATGATGTTCATGATGCCGATGCCCCCGACCAGCAGGGAAATACCGGCGATCGCCCCCATGACGATGTTGAAGATGCGCTGCGTCTGCTGTTTCTGCCTCAACAGCGCTTCCGGTATGGTGAGGTTGAAATCGTTGACCTGGTTATGACGGCGGCTCAGGGAATTGCGGACGATCGTGGCCGCCTCCTGGATGCGGCCGGAGTCCATGACCTGAATGATAATGCGGTCGATTTCGCTGGCGAATACGGTGCGCGGGAACCGTTTGACAGCCGCAGTGATGGGGATGTAGATGTTGGTGTTGAGATTGTCCGAGATTCCGGAACCGGCGCCGGCGGTGGGCTTTTCCTCCATCACTCCGAGTACGGTATACCACTGCTTGCCGATTTTAACGCGTTCTCCGACCGGATCCTGGAAGAGGAAGAGGGCATAGCGCACCTCCGAACCGAGGACGCAGACCCTGCGCGCCTCCGTGACATCCTCATAATTGAAAAAGGCGCCCAGACGGGGTGTGAAGGCCATCACCCGCTCGTAATC
>DAOOPF010000155.1:0-7374 GCA_035388125.1 bacterium
GAGGAATTATCGAAAAAGCACATATAATCCTGGCGACCAGATTATATGTGCTTTTTTGCTGCTGATCCCCCACCCAATCTTGCCCCATTACCATCTCTATCCAGAACTGAGCTCAAACACTGCTGGTGAATCGCCATGTCCCAGAAAAATGCCCAGCTGGCCAATCAACTCTCCGTCTTGCGCTTGCTCGTCGGCTACCTCGGCGAAAAGCCGCAGTTTGCCTGGTGGGACACCAACTTTCTCAGCCCCATTGGCCAGCAGTTTATGACCATCAATTTTCCGCGGACAGCCCTGTCCGCCGGTATCCATGCAGTATCCGATGCCGCCAGGCGACTCCATGACGAACGCATCGGCAAGGGTGGGGTCTATCATCTCTTTCGCCTGCCCACCGCCCTGGAAGAAGACATCCATCAGATTATCCTCCAGGGGCACCTCGATCTCGTCGTCGCCCAGATTCAGAATAGAGAAAGCGCCCTTGACGAACTGAAGAATCAATCAAGTGATATAACAATTCCGGGCAGCGGACCGGTTCTGCTCGGGAAAATATCCGAGCTGGAAAATGGCCCCACCCTGGGCCGGCTGGCGGCTCTCTATCATCAGGCCTTTGCAGCCGGCACATCCTCATTTCCTTACTTCAGTCATGAGTGATCCACCTGTAAAATACAACGCAGCGTTCGCCAAGGGTCAAGGACTGCAAGAAGAGACTGTAGCCCTGCTCCAGGCCTGGTCCCCCGGCATGACAGCCGCCGAGTTGACGATGATAGCACTGCAGCAGGGTCTGCTGCGCCGGGCCACGGAAAAACGCACCCGCGATATCATCTCAAACCATATCGCTCCGCGATATCTCAAAAATGACGCCAGACCCGCACAGTATCTGCATATACTAATCAAGAATGACTTTTCCTCTGCCGCCCTTAACCAGCTCTTTTATATCTACACTTGCCGCGCCAATCCCATCCTGCGCGATTTCATTGGCCAGGTCTACTGGACCTCCTTCGCCGCCGGACGCACAGCCATCATCAAGGAGCAGGCGCTGGCCTTTATCGACGGCGCCGTACAAAACGGCCATATCGCCGCAGCCTGGTCGGCCGAGCTTCGTGACCGCATCGCAAGAGGCCTGATGACCTGCCTGGCCGATTTTGATCTGGCGCAAAAAGGCCGGGCCTTGTCGCGCAAAATCGTCAGTTTTCGCCCCTTTCCATCCACCATCTTTTTTCTAGCCCATGAGCTTCATTTCGCCGGCATGAGCGACAATCAAATCATGGCCCATCCCGACTGGCAGCTCTTCGGCTTGCAGCCCCTGGAGGTCGTCCAGGAGCTCTCCCGTCTCTCCCCGCATATGCTTATCGTCCAGTTCGCCGGCGATCTACTGCGCATTACCTGGAGTTGTGCAACCATGGAGGAGGCCCTGCGTGCCATCACCCGACAGGAGTTTTGAAGAGCTGCGCCAACGCCTTCGCCTCGGCCACAGCCTGAACCAGGCCAGCGACGACCCGGTCTATTATCTGATCTTCCGCCCCGAAGAGATGCTGGAAGTAAAGCGCAGGCTGAAATCGTGGCAGGTGAAGCTGAGCCAGGATAATTACAAGGTTCATCTCTTTTCCATGGCTGCCGCCATCCGGGAAATCCTCGGCAGCCACGATCTCCGCGATATCTGGCTCGAAAGCGAACGCGAAGCGCCATTCGATTTTGAGGCCATCAATAAAACGCTCACCGATGCCCTTACCAGCCATGACGCCCTGAAAAACAGGCTCGAAGCCAAACTCGCCTCGCTCTCTCCCGCCAACAGGGATCTTCTTATCATCACCGATACCGAAGCTCTGCATCCCTATATCCGGGTGGGGTCACTGGAGCAGCGCCTCCAGGGCAAATTCCGCGTGCCCACCATCATTCTCTACCCCGGAATACGTTCCGGCCGCACCACCCTGCGCTTTCTCGGTATCTATCCGGAAGACGGCAATTATCGCTCGACGCACATTGGAGGTTAACACGGCGTATGCTGATCCGCGAGATATTTGACACGGCCAAACCGATTGACCGCCGCATCGAAAAAGTCATCACCTATGACGCGAGCAACGACGACCTCCTCAAGCAGGAGATCCAGGAATATGTGGCCACCGCCAGCATCGAGAGCCACTTTGACCGCCTCCTCGACCAGCTCGAGTACGGCATGTCCAGTGGCGAGAACCCCGAAGTCGGCGTCTGGGTCTCCGGCTTTTACGGATCGGGCAAAAGCTCCTTCACCAAGTATCTCGGCTTTGCCCTCGATCCGGAAAAAACTGTGGATGGCAAGCCCTTCCTGAGCATGCTGCAGAATCAGCTTAATTCGGCCTCTCTGCGCGCCCGTCTCGCCACCATGGCCAAACGCTTTCCCGCGGTGGTGATCATGCTCGATCTGGCGACCGAGCAGCTCTCCGGCGCCACTATGGCCGAAATATCCAGCGTCCTCTACGCCAAGGTGATGCAGTGGGCCGGCTACTCCCGCGATGAAAAGATTGCCTACCTGGAGTTCATGCTGGAACGCGACGGCAAGCTGGATGCCTTTAAACAGCGCATCCTCGAAATGTCCAGCGGCAAGGAGTGGGACGAGATCAAGAACCAGCCGCTGGTGATGAAGGCCCTCGCCTCCCGGGCCGCCTGCGAATTCTATCCCGAGCTTTTCCCCGACAGCAAGACCTTTAACGAAATCAAGCTGGAGGAGCGCATCCGCGAAAACGAACGCGTCACCGAGATGCTCGATCTGATCCGCCGCCGCTCCGGCCTGCAAAACGTGATCTTTGTCATCGATGAAGTCGGCCAGTATGTCGCCTCGCGCGACGAGCTCATCCTCAATCTGGATGGCCTCGCCAAGAACATGAAAACCATCGGCCGCGGCCACGCCTGGATCATCGCCACTGCCCAGCAGACGCTGACCGAGGATAACCCCCAGACCGCGCTGAACACCGCCAAGCTCTTCAAACTCAAGGATCGCTTCCCCTTTGCCATCGATCTCGAGGCGAAAGACATCCAGGAGATCTGTTACACCCGCCTGCTCGGCAAATCCAAAACCGGCGACGAGTTGCTCGGCCGCCTCTTCGACAAGCACGGCCCGCAGCTGCGCTTCGCCACCCGGCTGCACAACACCCGCTATTACAAATCGGATTTTGAAAAGAGCACCTTCTGCAAGTTCTATCCTTTTCTTCCGGTCCATTTTGAGATTCTTTTACAGCTGCTCTCGCGCCTGGCCAAGACGCGCGGCGGCATCGGTCTGCGCTCCGCCATCAAGGTATTGCAGGATATTCTCGTCGACACCGGTTCCGCGCGCTCCCGGAATGTGCGGCTCGCTGATGCGCCGGCCGGACACCTGGCCAACAGCGTGGTCTTTTACGACGCCCTGCACAAGGACATCGAAAAGCCCTTCCCGCACATCATCCACGGTGTGGAGAAGGTGATGCGCATCTATGGCGAAGAGTCGATCGAAACCCGGGTGGCCAAATCGATCGCCGTGCTGCAGATCCTCGAGGACTTTCCGGTCAGCCGTGAAAATGTCGCGGCGCTGATGCATCCCGCGGTCGACTCGCCCGGCCTGCTCGAGCAGGTCAACGCGGCTGTGGATGGTCTGCTCAAGGAAAAATCGGTTCCGCTCAGCGAACTGGACAGCAGTCTGCGTTTCATGAGCGATGCGGTGATCGATCTGGATGTTGAAAAGATGAAGCATCTTCCCAAGGTGGTGGAGATCGGCAGTGCTGTGAACTCGCTGCTGCGCGAACTCTTCACGCCGCCGCCCAGTGTCCGGCTGATGCAGTCGCGCATGGTCAGCACAGGTATCAAAGTCTACACCAACGGCACCATCGCCGTCTCCCTCCTCGGCGAGCGCGAGGAAATCCAGACCCACATCGATCTGGTGCCGGAGAAGGAGTATGAGGCCCGCAAGCAGGAGCGGCTGGTGGAATCGACGCAGCGCTCCTCCCTGAATGTGATCTTTTTCCTCGGCCACAAGGACCCTGAAGTCGAGACCCTGGCCGTAGAGATGCTGCGCTGCCGGGAAATCCATGCCCGCAACCGCACCAGGGCGGCGGACAAGGATGTCGAGGAGTATCTCCGCGGCCAGATTCAGCGCGCCGAAATGCTCGAGAGGGAGATCCAGACACGGCTCAAGCGCGCGCTCCTCGCCGGCTCTTTTATCTTTCGCGGCCAGCACCAGCCTGCAAGCAGCGCTGACGCCCAGGTGACCCAGGCGCTGCACGACTTTCTCGACGCTGCGGCCGGCCAGGTCTTTCATAAATATGCGGAAGCCGCCGCCGCTGCTGATTCAGCCGCAGCCGAACATTTTCTCAAGGCCGACCGGCTGGACCGCATCGCCTCCAATGACGATCCGCTCAATCTGATCAGGAAAAGCGGCTCAACCTTCACGGTGGATTTGCAGCACAAGGCGATCATCTCGATCAGAGACTATCTCCAGCAGCGCGGCCAGGTGGACGGCAAGCAGTTACTCGACGATTTTTTTGCGGCGCCTTATGGCTGGTCCAAGGATACCAGCCGCTACCTCATCGCCGCCATGCTGGTCGGCAGCATGGTCACTCTCCGCGTCGGCGGCCAGGATGTCATGGTCCGCGGCGAAATCGCAGTCAATGCTCTGAAAAATACCGCCAATTTCGGCAAGATCGGTATATTTTTACGGCATGGTACAGTCGATCCTGAAATGCTCAACCGCGCCCGGGAGCGGCTGCTGGAGCTGACCGGCGATAACGTCATGCCTCTCGAGGATGAGATCAGCAAGTGTGTTATGCACTATTTCCCCGATATGCAGCTTGAATTCGCCGATCTGGCCAGCCAGCTGAGGACGCTCGGGCTCTCCGGCGCCGATCGCGCCCGGGATTTGCAGAACAACATTTCTGAAATTCTCAAGGGGGATGCCTCCGATGCCACCCTGCGTCTGGGCGGAGAAGCCTGTCCCTTTTACGACGACTTGCGCTGGGCCCAGGAGCTGAAAAAAGCCTTCCGGAATGGCATGGAATCGCTGGTTCGCCGTGCTGCGGAACTCGCGCAAGGCATCAAAGCCCTGCCCAACGCGGGCCTGCCTGGAGAGCTGCTGGCCGGCACTCAGATGGTCCGTGAAGAGCTCGGCAGTTATCTAACCCGTGATAACTTTTATGAATTCGGGCCGCAGATCCGTCAGCAGAGCGAGAACCTCAACGGCAAAGTGGCGGAGACGGTCAGCCAGCTGCTGGAAGCCGAGAGAGTCTGGCTGGAGGAGCAAAAGACGAGACTGCAGCGCATGCCGGAATGGCCCCGGATGGGCCAGGAGGATGCCGCCCGCCTTTCGGATGCTCTGGACAGGCTGACAATTGAGGCAGATGAAAATCTTGCCGGACTGCAGCGCATCATCAACAGCCGTTATGTGCTCTCCGAATCGCTTGCACGGATCGAAGCTGAAATCCGCGCGCTGGCGCAGCCGGGTGAACCACCGGAAAACGGCGGCGGGGGCGAGCTCGAACTGCATTTGCCGGCCATCCTGAGTAGCGTCGACGAGCTGGAGCGCATCCTTGGCGAATTGGCGAGCATCAAGGCGGAATTGGCCGCGGGCAAAAAGATCCGAATTATCTGGCGGTAGATCATGGCGTTTGACAATCCCACCCGGAACCGGCTGGCGCGGCTGGTCAGCGACTGCCGCCGCCTGCTCACCGACGAATTCTCCATCCAGCTGCAGCAGCACTATGGCATTCAACCCGACGGCCAGATTATCCCCCTGGAGCAGCTGGGCCATCTCGACGACGAACAGCGCGGCGTCGCTGTGATGCTGCGCGAGCGCATCAGCCATATTGCCAGCGGATTGACCGACGAAAAGCGGCCAGCCGAAGCTGCTGTTGACCGCCTCCTGCGCGAGCAGGCCTTCACTGTCCTCAACCGCTTCGCCGCCCTGCGCATGTGCGAGGAGCGCGAGCTGGTGCAGGAGTGCGTGCGCGGTGGCTTGCACTCCCGCGGATTCAAGGTTTTTTTGCAGATCGCGGGCTCAGGGCTCGGTGACACCTGGCAGCGCTACCGCACTTTCCTTTATCTCCTCTTCGACGAGATCTCGATCGATCTCGGCCTTCTCTTCGACCGCTTCTCCCCGTTCGGATTGCTCTTCCCGCGTGAGGCCGCCCTGGAGGAACTCTTCCAGCTTTTAAATACCCCGGACCTGCAGAGCATCTGGTCTGAAGACGAAACCATCGGCTGGATCTACCAGTATTTCAACTCCAAAGAGGAGCGCCAGGCTATGCGCAAGGCCTCGGCGGCACCGCGCAACAGTCGCGAGCTGGCGGTGCGGAACCAGTTCTTCACGCCGCGCTATGTGGTTGAGTTTCTCACCGACAACACCCTGGGCCGCACCTGGTACGAAATGCGTCAGGGGCAAACCCGCCTGACCGGGCAATGCCGCTATCTGGTGCGCCGGCCGCATGAGGTCTTCCTCCAGCCGGGCGAAGAGGCGCCGGAGCCGCCTGCCAACCAGGACGATCTCAGCCAGGAGGAGCTGCTTAACCAGCCGCACCATATCGCCTTCCGGCCGAAAAAAGATCCGCGTGATCTCAAAATTCTCGATCCTGCCTGTGGCAGTGGCCATTTTCTCCTCTACGCTTTTGATCTCCTGCAGACCATCTATGAGGAGGCCTGGGAGGATGACTCAATGCCGGCCGGAGAAACCACCGGCTTAACTCTGCGTCATGATTATCCGGACCGCGAAAAGCTCCTCCTCGCCATCCCCGAGCTGATTTTGCGTCATAACCTCCACGGCATCGACATCGATCCGCGCGCTGTGCAGATCGCCGCGCTGGCCCTGTGGCTGCGCTGCCAGCGCGCCTGGAAAGAACAGCGGGTCAAGCCGGAGGAGAGGCCGCGCGTCCGCAAGAGCCACATCGTCTGTGCCGAGCCCATGCCAGGCGAAAAGCAGATGCTCAGGGAGTTCACCGCTGATCTGCAGCCGCCGCTGCTGGGACAGATCGTTGAAAGGATCTTTGACCGCATGCAGCTGGCCGGCGAGGCCGGATCGCTGCTCAAGATCGAGGAGGAGATCCAGGAATCCATCAGCCAGGCCAAGGAGCAGTGGCAGCGGATGTACGAGCGTGCCCGGGACAAGTTCGGGAATCAGATGCTCTTCACCCAGAGCGAGATGGACAATCTGCGTTTGGATCCGCAGCTTCTGCTCGGGCTCTTCGATGTCTCGCAGATCTCTGATGCCGAATTCTGGGAGACGATCGAGGAGCGTATTCTTGCAGCCTTGCGGGAGTATGCAGAGCGCAGCTCCGGCCAATCCCTGTCCCGCCGCATGTTTGCGGACGACGCCGCCAAAGGCTTTGCCTTTATCGACCTCTGCCGCAAGCGGTACGATGTGGTGCTGATGAACCCGCCGTTTGG
>DAOOPF010000156.1:0-7343 GCA_035388125.1 bacterium
ACATCTTGTCGTCGTTGTTGTAGGTGTAGAGTCCGCCGCTGTCGGTCAGCTCGATGATATCGCCCGAGGCGGCGGCCTGGATAGCGGCGTTGAGGGTGTTCTCGCCGGCAGCCACCTGATGCAGGGTCTGCGCCGGAGCGCTGCCGGCCGTCAACAGCACGGCCAGCAGCAGAAAGAGGGAGAGGCAGAGAGTTTTTTTCATCATGTTCTCCTGGATTTGATGATTAAGGTTTTATGGTTCACTTCATTAATACGAATTTACGGGTGGCCTGGAAGCTGCCGGAGCGCAGCTGGTAGAGGTAGACCCCCGAGGGGAGATCGGCGGCGTCAAAGCTCAGGCTGTGCGCCCCGGCCGTCAGTTTTTTCTCCAGCAGCGTGCGCAGCTTCTGCCCGAGCATGTTGTAGAGCACCAGAGAGGTCATCCCCTCGCGCTCGAGTGAAAAGTTCAGGGTTGTCGCGGCATTGAAGGGATTGGGATAGTTCTGTGCGAGGGCATAGACCGCCGGCTGAAGGGGGGCCAGGTCGACCGCAGTGATTTCGGTGAACTCGGCGCCGATGCTGGTCGGACCGTTGACCGTGATCGACGTCTGATTGTCCGTTCCGGTTATCGCTCCGCTCCAGCCGGTAAACCGCCACCAGCCGGAATCGGGCACGGCAGTGAGGGTGACGACGGTGCCGGGGGGATAGTTGGGGGCGATCAGGGGCGGATCGCAGATCACCTTGCCTTTACCCTCGATCGTGACCAGAAAGGGCACCCGGGTGGGCGTCTGAGTCGCCCAGCGCAGATCGCCGAGAGCCTGGCCGTCGTGGCCGATGCCGTAAGCGGGCGAGGCCGCAGTCAAGGTATAATCATGCGCCGCCGGTTGGGCGTAGAGAGGATCGAAGGCGTAGATGGTGGCGGCATCCACCTCGCCCCCCTTGCTGGAACTGATCCGGCTTGAATAGGGCACAGTGAAGATCAGGTTGAGGGTGTCGATATGGCTGACGGTCGAGCCCGGCAGCTGTACCTGGACGACATAGTCGGCGCGCTCGGCCCGGACAGGCTTGGGCAGAATGCTGTTGGTGACGATAACATCGCGAAAAATCGTGTTCTTGTTGTTTTTGACATAGCACATCCGTGTTCCGCAGCTGTCGACCGTCAGATGCTCAAAAAGGAGGTAGGCATCGGCGGTGGAGGTATCAGTGTCGGCATAGAAACGGATGCATTCCGCATAGACCTTTTTAAACGTGCAGTTGCGCACGATCAGGGTATCGACCGCCCGGGTCACTTTGTATTTTTCCGTCTCGGTGATGCGGATGGCCTCATCGCCCAGGTTCCGGAAGATGCAATTTTCGATCCTGACCGACCCCGCTTTGATCACCGGTTCACCTGATTCGGGCCGCAGGAAATAAAAGGCGTTACCGCCGGAATCGTTCTCCCAGTTGGGCGGGAAAAAATCCCTGAATTCACAGTTTTTCAGGGCGATGTTCAATCCCTCGCGGGCGAAGATGCGCGGAATCTGGGTCAAAGGGCCATGGCCGACGCGCAGGCCGTATTTCATCGGCCGGATGGCGTTGTAGCCGTCGAAGATGATGCCCTCGAAGACGACGTCATCGTGGATGCGGAAGATTTCGATGACGCTGGAGTCGAGGTCGCCATGGCGGAAGACCGGTTTTTCAGCGAGGCCGGGTTTGGCCATGATCACCAGCGGGCGCTTGATCTGCAGGTGCATGGTGTCGGCGGTGGTGTAGACGCCGCCGCTGGTCACCAGGACGATAGTGTCGACCCTGGCGGTGAAGACATAGTCGAGTGCCAGCTTGAAATCGTACTGGGTATCGACCTCGATCTTGCTCGCCCGGGCGCCGCCTGAAAGCGCGAGTCCGGCCATCAACAGGATGACCATCATTTTGCCAACTTTCATCTTGTCTCCTCCTAAAATTGGTAAGTATAGCCGACCAGAAGATTGCCGAGAGTCTGGGTGACGTAATTGGTATTGCTGTAATACGAGTCGTAATATTTCAGTCTTTGGCTCACCCAGGCGAGTTCCAGGCGGCCGTAACCGGCCAGGTTGAGGCCAGTCCCGACCGACCAGGCGTCGGCCGCCGGACCCCGGTCCTTGATAGCCGCGCCATCCGGCACAAAGAGCGTGGTGGCCTGACGATAGCCCGCCATGAGCTCGAGGAAGGGGACGGGCGCCCAGGCGATGCCGCAGCGGAGGTCACTTTGGTCCGGGAGTTCACGGTTGGTCGGATCATCAGCCTGGAGGTCGATCTCACCTGCGCTGTATGGTGTGAATTGATAATCGAGATAGAGTCTGAAGGGGTCGACGGGGCGGATCGCAGCGCCGAACGAAAAGGTGGCTGGATGGTGGAATTCAGCCGTGCCCGCCGTTGCGGCCGATTCCGTTCCCGCCGCACCTGCGGTGACGGTGGTGGCACGCCATGTACGGGTGATGGTGTAGGGCAGCCTGACCTGGATGCCGAGACTCAGGCGTTCGAAATTGAAGAGCGCGCCGAGAGCGCAGTGGAGGGCCCGATAGTCGGAGTTTCCCCTGGTGACGACATCGAGGGTGTCATAGGAGAAGCGGAAGCGGTTGTCCTTGGCGATGTCGAACCAGCCGACCCGGTTGAGACTCTGCAGATCGGACGATTCTCCATCGCGGAGGGCGGCGGAGGCGCCGAGCTGGATGCGGGCGCCCGGCGCCCAGGCGAGGCCGGCGGTGAAGGTGTGGATATCCCCCTCGCGCTGCCGCTGAAAACGCGACCAGGAGAAGCGGACCGTGTCAGTGACCACCCGCGGGACCACCCCGTACTCGTCATAACCGATGTGGGGGTCGAGAAAAGTGTCATTGCGGTCGAAATCGTCGAGAGCGCTGCGGGCATATCCGGCCGAGAGGACCAGCTTCTGGCTGGAGATGCGCAGGGGCCAGGCGGCTGAGATCTGCCGGATGCCGCAGCGGTTCAGCTCCCGCTGCCAGTCGGCCGCCTCCTCGCTGAAGGGTTCGAGTCCGAGCACCGGTTCTTCGACCCTGTAGGAGGAGTCCTGGGCCAGCTCGTAATCCCAGATGCCGTTATCCGCCGGATCGGGGATGTAGAGCCCCTCGAGATAGCTGGCAAGGGTCCAGAACATGCGGTTGGGTCGGTAGACCTGGTTTTCACGCCAGAGGGCTGAGGCGCGGTCGGCAGAGATGGAGAGCTGCATCCGGTCGATCCCGGCCAGGCCGGCGGGATTGAACCACAGCGCGCCGGGGTCAGCTGTTTGAGCGGTGAAAGCAGCGCCGAGCGCTGCGGCCCTGACGCCGGTTGACTGATCCAGCGGCAGCCCCTGGAATGCGAGGTTGTCGCCGCGGTGCTGTGCCGCTGCGGCGGCGATGTAAAGAAGGAGTATCAGAGCTGTTTTTCTGGACATGTCAGGATCGCTCCTCATGCAAAATGGGATCCCGCACCTGGGGCGTGCGGGGCGGGCGAAAACCGGCAGGGCCGGTCTCAGTTGATCACAAAACCAAAGCTGAAGCGGTGGACGGCATCAAGATAAGCGCCGTAGTCGCTGTAGGCGTAGTCGATCCGCATCCTGTTCCAGGCCAGTCCGAAACCCAGTGAGAGGCCCTCGGTATCGTAATTCATTTTGTATCCCGCCCGCAAAAAGAGCAGGGCATTAAAGCCGTACTCGAGGCCAAAGTTGTACTGCTGATCATAGTCCCGCGGCTGCACCAGGTCGACTGCCAGCAGCAGGCTCTGGTTCTGCGAATGGATGAGGGAGTGGCCGCTGGCCGAGACCAGCCAGGCGGCCATGCCGATGTTGAAGGTCTGGGGCAGGGGATAACCCTTGCCGTTGTAGCGCTGATAGTAGGTCGAATCGGTGGAGGCATCGTAACGCGGCAGATTGACCTGATCGTAGAACCTGACTTCGGGTCCGAAGTGGCGGATGGCTGCGGCGATCTCCAGCCCCATGAAGCCGGTGTCATAGGTCAGCCCGCCGTCGAAGAGAATGGCTCCCGCGCTGCGTATGCCCAGATCCTCACGGGCGTACTTGGCCGAAAGACCAAAGGCGAACTTGTCGGTCAGCTCGCGGGCGAAGGAGGCGCCGATCAGGGCCGAGCCCGGCTCGATGGTCTCGCCGGTGTAGCCGAGATAGAGGCCGTCGTAGAAATCCAGGGCATCCACGGAGGTGACCTGAATGGCTCCGATGTCGGTGGCGATGGCGTGCAAACCGAAGGTGCCGAGGTTGGGCACGCTCCATGCGCCCGAGATCGCGACGTGCGAGATGTCGAGAAAATAGTCCATATAGTCGAAGGAGACATCCATCTTCGGGATCCGGGTCAGGGCCGCGGGATTGAAAAAGGCGGCGTCGGAGTGGCTGGCCGCAGCGGAAAACGCTTCGCCCATGGCACTGCCCCGCGCGCTGGTCGGCACCTTGAGAAACTGGAAGGCGGTGGTGCCGACTTTTTCGAAAGAGAGCAGCGGCCCGGCTGCGATGAAGAGGATGAAGAGGAGTTTACTGATCTTGCCGTTCATGATCGAACCTCGCATGTAGGACGATTTGGACAGGAAATCATCGGGCGAATCATGCCGAGCTCGATGCGCGCCGCACCGGTTCCCGGACTGTCATGGCGTCATTTCACAATGATAAACTTGCCGCTCACCTTGTCTCCTGCGGGCGTGGTGATGACGTAAAGATAGATCCCGGAGGCGATCTCCTGCTCGTTGCGGGTAACCTGGAACCAGGCCGTCGTGTAGACCGGATCGGTGTGCTCGATGGTCTGGATGAGCTGGCCGGCGTAGGAAAAGATGCGGATGGTGCACCGTTCAGGCAGACCGTAGAAACCGATCTTGTCCTCGGCGCCGGTCTTGCCGCCGAATCCCGATTCAATGTTGAAAGGGTTGGGAGCGACAAAAACTTGCCGCATTACAGGCACGGCGGCGACATTCTTGTCGTGCCGGGTGATGTTGGTGCGGCCGCTCAGGTGGCCCTGATCATCCACCGAAACCACTGAATAGTAACGCCGCTCGCCGAGCTTGAAGACCGGATCGGCGTCAGTATACTCGTAGATGCCCCCGCTGCCGGTCTGCCCGGCGGGGATGGATGCCAGCAGCGCCCAGGGGCCCATGCCGGCGTCGCTGCGATAAACCCGGTACTGGCTCAGTGCGCCCAGCAGGCGGGGGTGGGTGAACTGGTCGGGACCGTTCTTCCAGGTGATGCGCACCTGCCCGTCGCTGGTGTTCTCGACCGTGATCACCGGGGCCGGCACGGGGACGGGGATGCGATAGTCGCCGTCGCGGGGATTCTCCTCCGGCCAGACCGGGAGGGCGATCGAGTCGGCGCCGAGATAGGCCTGAAAGGCCTTATGCGCCACGTCCGTCACGGTGACGACGCTGGAGTTGACGTAATCGGGATAGCCGAAATCGTCGAGATAATGCTCGGTGACTACCTCACCGCTGAACGAGACCCGGCGGTTCCAGGAGGGGGTGGCGGCCCACTGCACCAGAGCCTGCCCGCCCTCGACCACCTTGCCCGGTGCGGCGCCATAGCCCACCACTTCGGCCAGAGAGAATTCGAGCCGGTCACCGGGGCGCAGGGTGTAGGGCCCAAAGACGATGTGCTTTTGCGCCGCGTCCGAGCTCTGGCGGTAATTGTAGGCGGCGCGGCCGATCCAGCGCGCGCTCGGAGGATTGGGCCAGGTGGTGCTGCCGTCGCTGTAGACACCGCTCCAGCGCTTGTCCGGATTGATCGCATCCACCACCATCTTGCTGCTGCGGGTATTGCCCGTGCTCACCTTGTTGGACCAGGGCTGCTTGATGTGGTTGTTTTCATCCAGCTCGTAATAGTCGCCCAGGGTGGTGCGAAGGACGGCGACGGCCTCGGACTCGTTGCGCGCGCTTTCGATGGTGTCGACGAAGGCGAGATGGTTGGTGTCGTAATAGAGCATGCAAAAGCCCGGCGCCTGGGGGCTGCAGAGCCCGCCGCCGTTTTTGCCGGTGCGGGCGAATTCGAGAAAGAGCTCCTTGTTGGGCTCGCGTTTGCCAAAGAGGGTTTCGTCAGTGATGTTGGTGCGCAGATTCATGTTGAAGGAGAGCCAGTAGTCCGGATCCCAAAAGTTGTTCTGGTCGCCGCGGTACATCCCGCTCTCGTATTTCCACTCCTGGTAGTGGCGCTGATAACCATACATCGAGGGAGCGAATCCGTAAATGAAGAGGGCCATAAAGTCCTTCAATACCGCGGTCTGCTCGATGGTGGCCGGATTGCCATCGGTGTCGCCGGTGTATTCGAGCTCGTATTCGTAGATGATCAAGTCGTCGTAATCGGGGTAGCTCCAGGCCCGCGAGGTGCGGGTGACGGTCACCCCGAGCGGGGTGGCCCAGGAGGCGATGATGATCTCTTCGGCCTCATCGGGATCGTACTCCGGATTCAGGGTGCCGTCCGGCAGGAGTGGAAAATTTTCGATCCGTTCCATGCGAAGAGGGAAACTCCAGCGCCCGATGACGGTCTCCGAACCGGCGCCGGTGCCGACCGCGCCGCAGAGGGCATAACGCCGGCTCTCCATGCCCGGCTGGCCGTCGAGGTTGGCGGCCATATAGACCCCGGCGCCGATGATGTTATGCTGGCCGCTGTAGCGCGTGCCCTGCACCACGGTTGCGGAACGGGAAGGCCACTCCATCAGGGGGGTGGTGGTCTTGTTGCCTTCATCCCCGGTGGTCCAGGGCCGGCCGATATCGCCTGAATTGAAGACGGTCTCGTGGAGCATGCCGCGGCTGTGGATCATGAATTCCAGCTCCTGCGCCCCGGCCGGCGGCACCAGCAGCAGCGATCCGGCGGCTATCATCAAGAGAGAAAAGTTCTTCATACGCTCCTCTAATTTTGGCCCACCCGGGCGGGACTAGAAATTGAAGACCATCCCCATCCGGTAATGGCGGGGCTCGTTGGTCAGGAGATAGAGCTCCTGGCCGGTGACGTAGGGGGCAAACTCGTTATCGGTCAAAATATTGGCGCGATCGGTATGCCAGCGCACGGTGTTGCGGCCATGGTTGAAGGTGCGGCTGTAGCTCCAGCTCTTCTGGTTCAGCATGTTAAAACCTTCCAGATAGGCGGTGACGCCGGTGCGGCCGGCGCTGAAACGCTTCTCCAGGCGGATGCGCCAGTCGCGTTCGTCCGGGGTTCGCTTGCTGAATTTCAGTGCCTGGCCAAAGGGATCGAGCGAGGGCGGCAGAGTATAGGGCCGGCCGGTGTAATAACGGAAGGTATTGCTGATCGAGAGATTGGCCAGGGGACGGAATCCCAGGAGTTCAAAGCCCGCTTCCTTGCCGGTGAGGTAGCGCACGTTGACGATCACCTTGTGTTTGCGGTCGTAATCGAGAAAGACATCCTC
>DAOOPF010000157.1:0-7288 GCA_035388125.1 bacterium
AGCATCGTCCTTTCGCTCCAGCCCGCCTCGTTTGCGGCGATGGTCTACCGCGGCGGGCTGGAGGAGGACCTTGGCCGGATCAAGGCCCTCGGCTACGACGGCGTCGAGCTGGCCATCCGCGATCCCGGTCTGCTCGACCGCGGCCGGGTGCTGTCGGCCCTCGATGCCGCCGGGCTGCCGGTACCGGCCATCGGCACCGGTCAGGCTTTCGGGGAGGAGGGGCTCTCTTTCACCGATCCGGACCGGACGGTGCGCGCGCGGGCGGTTGCGCGCATGCACGCCCATGTGCCGCTGGCGCAGAAACTGGGGGCCGTACTCATCATCGGACTGATCCGCGGCAGGTCGGCCGGCGCTCTGGCCGCTGCCGAGGCGGAGGAGCTGATCCTGGGAGCGGTGCAGGACATCGCCGGAGGGCATCCCGAACAGAAATTCGCCATCGAGCCGATCAACCGCTACGAGACCGGATTCATCAACACCGTCGATGCGGGGCTGCGCTTTCTCGACCGCCTCAAGCTGGAGAATGTCGGGCTGCTGCTTGACACCTTTCATATGAATATCGAAGAGCCCTCCATGACCCAAAGCATCAGTATGGCCGGAGAGCGGATATTTCATTTTCACATCGCCGACTCCAACCGCTGGCATCCCGATGCCGGCCACATCGACTTTGGCGCAGTCATTGAGGCCCTGGACCGTGCCGGCTATCGCGGCTGGCTCTCCGCCGAGATCCTGCCCCTGCCGGATGCCGACAGCGCCGCTCGCAGCACCATTGTTCATATGCGAAAGTTCGCCTGATGAACGACCACCCCATACTGGAAATGCGCCACATCGGCCAGGTTTTTCCCGGTGTGGTGGCCCTCGACGACGTCCGTTTCGATCTGCGGGCGGGCGAGGTGCATGTGCTGCTCGGGGAGAACGGCGCGGGCAAATCGACTTTGGTCAAGATTCTCAGCGGCGCCTACCCGCGCAGCAGCGGGCAGATCCTGCTCGACGGCGTCGAGGTGCGGATCGAAACCCCGCGCCGGGCGCAGGAGCTGGGCATCGCCGTCATCTATCAGGAACTCAATCTGGTACCCTCCCTGACCGCCGCGGAAAATATCTTTCTCGGCCGTGAGCCGCGGCGCCGCACCGGGTTGATCGATCAACAAAGGCTGGTCGCCGACGCCCAGGCCCTCCTCGACGAACTCAATGCCGGCATCGATGGACGCAGGCGTGTGCAGGAGCTGAGCGTGGCGCAGCAGCAGATGGTGGAGGTGGCGCGGGCGCTTTCGCTTAATGCCCGCATCCTGATCATGGATGAGCCCACATCGGCCCTGACCGGTCAGGAGATTGCAGAACTCTTCGCCCTGATCCGCCGCCTGACCAAACGAGGGGTGGCGGTCATCTATATCTCCCACCGCATGGAGGAGATATTCGAGATCGGGGAGCGCGTTACGGTCCTGCGCGACGGCAAATATATCGAGACCCGTCAGATTGCCGGCACCTCGCGCGAAGAGCTGGTCCGCCTGATGGTCAACCGCGAGCTGAAGGAGCATTTCCCCAAGGTGCGGGTCGATCCGGGTGCGGAGGCGCTGCGGGTGGAACATCTCTGCCGCCGCGGTGCGCTCGAGGATATCTCGTTCACCCTGCGCCGCGGCGAGGTGGTGGGTATCGCCGGTCTGTTGGGGTCCGGCCGGACCGAGCTGGCGCGGGCTCTTTTCGGGGCCGACCCCATTGACAGCGGCCGGATTTTTGTCGGCGGCAAGCCGGTTAAAATCGGCACCCCCCGCGACGCCATCCGCCAGGGCATCGGCTATCTCACCGAAGACCGCAAGAGCCAGGGACTGGTTCTGAATCTTTCGGTCCGGGCGAACATCTGTCTGCCGAGTCTGCACAACTTTTCGCGGCTGGGCTGGGTACGCCGTGCTCAGGAGGGCGCTGCGGCCTCCGACTTTGTCGAAAAACTGCGCATCCGCACCCCCGGGCTCGGGCAGCAGGTCCGCTTCCTGAGCGGCGGCAACCAGCAGAAAGTAGTGATGAGCAAGTGGCTCTGCTCCGAGTCGAAGATCCTCCTTTTCGACGAACCCACCCGCGGCATCGACGTCGGGGCCAAGGTGGAGATCTACCAGCTCATGAACAAGCTTGCGGCCGATGGCGCGGCCATCCTGATGATCTCCTCCGAGCTGGCGGAGATCATCGGCATGAGCGACCGGGTGCTGGTGATGTGCCGCGGGCGCATCGCCGGGGAGTTGTCCGCTGCCGCAGCCACCCAGCAGAATATTCTCAACCTCGCTTTGGGAGGAAACTGAGTGCGCGCAAAAAGCCTTTTCCTGCAGCACGGCCGCCAGTTCGGCACCCTCATCGTCCTGATCCTGCTTTCGGCCGCCCTCTGGGCGCTCTCCCCCCATTTCATGTCGCTCTCGAACTGGCTCAACATCGCCCAGCAGACCGCCATCAACGCGATCATCGCCGCGGGTATGACCTTCGTCATCATCAGCGCCGGCATCGACCTTTCGGTGGGTTCGATTCTCGCCTTGTCGGGCGTGGTCATGGCCGGCGCCCTGCAGGCGGGCGTGCCGGTCCCGCTGGCCATCCTCCTTTGTCTGGCGGTGGGCTCGCTGTGCGGCAGCGCGAACGGCCTGCTGATCGCCCGCGGCAAGCTGCCGCCTTTCATCGCCACGCTCGGCATGATGAGCGTCGCCCGCGGCGCCGCCCTCATTTTCAGCGATGGCCGGCCGGTCTCGGGTTTTACGCCGGGCTTCCGGGCGATCGCCAACGGAGAGTTCCTCGCCATTCCCGTACCGGTCTGGATCATGGCGGCGGTTTATCTCCTCGCCCATCTGGTGCTCAACCGGACCACCCTGGGGCGCTACACCTACGCCATCGGCGGCAACGAAGAGGCGACCCTGCTTTCGGGCGTCAATGTCAGGCGCTATAAAACGCTGGTTTACAGCCTCGCCGGTCTGCTCAGCGGGCTGGCGGCCGTTCTGCTGACGGCCCGTCTGAATTCGGCGCAGCCCATCGCCGGCATCAACTATGAGCTGGACGCCATTGCCGCCACGGTGATCGGCGGCACCAGCCTGCTCGGAGGGGAGGGACACATCCTCGGCACCCTCATCGGGGCCTTTATCATGGGGGTTTTGCGCAACGGACTCAATCTGCTCGGCGTCTCCTCGTTCGTCCAGCAGACCGTGATCGGCGCGGTGATCATCATCGCCGTACTCCTCGATATGGCGATGAAAAAACGGCGATCCTGAGAGAAGGAGAAGATATGAAAAAGGTACCGGTTCTGATTGTCATCCTCGGGCTTTTCATCAGCTGCGGGCAGCGCAGGCAGGAGCAGGCAGCGCCTGCAGTGGCCCTGGTGATGAAGACTCTCAATAATCCATTTTTTATGGATATGCAGCAGGGGGCTGAAGAGGCGGCTAAAACTCTCCAGCTGCCGCTGATCGTCCAGGCCGCCGAACGCGAGCTGGATGTAGAGAAGCAGATGCAGATCATCGAAAATCTCATCCAACGCAAGGTGGCGGCGATCTGCCTCACTCCGGCCGGTTCACGTGAGGTGATTCCGGCCATCCTCAAGGCTAACCAGGCGGGCATCCCGGTGCTGATCCTGGATACGCGCGTCGATTCCGCTGCCCTGGCTGAGGCCGGCGGCGAGGTGGCCACCTTTATCGGCTCCGACAATTTCGATGGCGGCCGCATCGCCGGCGAGCGGATTATCGAAAAACTGGGCGGTGAGGGCCGGGTGGCCATCCTCGAGGGCATCCCCGGCCATGAGACCGGCGACTCGCGCCTGCGCGGATTTCATCACGCGGCCGGCCAGGCGAAGGGCATCCGCATCGTCGCCTCCCAGACCGCCAATTGGGAGCGCGACCAGGGCTATAATGTCTTCCAGAATATTCTCCAGTCTCATCCCGATGTTCAGGCGGTATTCGGCTGCAACGACATGATGGCCCTGGGGGCGGTCGAGGCGATCGCCGCGGCCGGACGCACCGCGGATATCCTCGTCGTCGGTTTCGATGCCATCACCGATGCCCGCGAGGCCATCGCCGCCGGCCGGATGGAGGCCTCGATCGCCCAGAATCCGCGCGAAATGGGCCGCCTGGCGGTTGAGAATGCCGCCCGCCTCATACGGGGTGAGAAAATTCCCGTCTACATTCCGGTCCGGATTGAGTTGGTGCAGAAGTAGTCTGATTCATAAAAACAGCATCCCGCAGAGGCGCAGAGATGCAGAGAAAAAAGTGGTTTAACCTTTGCCATGCCATCAGTCCCCCCGCATGGATGGTGTATTACCCGCACAGCTGCTTGATGCTGCTGTGAGAAACAGAAGATTAATTATGGAAGCGAGAATGAGATGGAAACGATGAAAGCACTGGTCTTCAAGAAGGTGGGCCGGATTGAACTGGAAGAGCTGCCGGTGCCGGCCGTGCGCGAGCCCAATGATGTGGTCCTCAAGGTGGCCTTTTGCGGAATTTGCGGCTCCGATGTCAAGATCATGGAGGGCAAGCACGCCTACAGGGAGGGTGTCGTCCTCGGCCATGAATTCTGCGGCACGGTGATGGAGGTGGGAAAATCGGTCACCGCGGTCAAGCCCGGCGACCGCATCGCGGTCGACAACAATCCCCGCTGCGGGGTGTGCGATTTCTGCCGCATGGGGCTGAGCAGCCAGTGCGAGATTATCAAGGAGAAAACCCTGGGCATTTTCCAGCACGGCGGTTATGCCGAGTACTGCCGCGCCCCGGAAAGCGTCTGTTTCAAACTCCCCGATGAAATCGACGACACCACGGCCACCCAGGTTGAGACCCTCGGCACGGTCCTCAACGGCATGAACACGGTGCAGATGCAGCCCTGGGATGCGGTGCTCATTCTCGGCTTCGGCCCGATCGGCTATCTCTTCACCGGGATGGCGAAGAACATCGCCGCCCAGGTGGCCGTCAGCGAAATCGATCCCTTCCGCCGCGGTGTCGCAAGCAAGCTCGGCGTGCCGGTCTATGACCCCGCGGAAACCGATCTGGCCGAGATGGCCAAAGCACGCACCCGCGGCAACGGATTCGACATTGTCATCGACGCCGTCGGCACCCAGCTTGAAAATGCACTCAAATATGTGGCGCCCGGGGGCAAGGTTCTCGCTTTCGGCATGGACTCGAGCGTCAAGGCGACCATCACCCCTTACGAGATCACCCGCCGGGCGGTCAAGATCCTCGGCACCTACATCGGCCAGAATACCATGCTGCCGGCGATCAAGATCCTGCAGGAGAAAAAGATCGATATGGCCCCCTTCTTCACCGGGACCATCCCCCTGGAGCAGGGCGCAAGCGCCTTTGAGAAACTGGGGCTGGATCTTGCGACCCTGAACCATGTGCCCAAGCAGGCGATGAAGATCACCCTGAAACCCTGACCCGCTTAAGAGCGCCTGGCAGCCTGCAGGATGCCAGGCCTTGCCGCGGGTGGCTCATCTTCCTGTTCAACTGCAAACCGAGGAAAGACCGCATGTGGAATCCCTTTCGCTTCTTCGCCACCGGACCGGATGCGCCGCGCCTGACGGACCAGGATGAGATCGACCGGCGTTACCGGCGCCAGCGTCTCTCCGTCATGCTCGCCATCACCCTGACCTACGGCATCGCCTACACCTGCCGGCTGGGGCTGTCGGTGGTGAAAAAACCCCTCATCGACGGCGGCATCTTTTCCGCCGAGCAGCTGGGCCTGATCGGCTCGGGTATTTTTTACGGCTACGCCTTTGGCAAGCTGGTCAACGGTTTTCTCGCCGACCACGCCAACATCAAAAAGTTTCTTGCCACCGGCATCCTCATGTCCGCCCTGATCAACATCGCCATGGGCTGGTCGACTCTGCTCTGGGTCTGGGTCGCCTTGTGGGCCCTTAACGGCTGGTTCCAGGGCTTCGGGGCGCCGGCGGGCATTGTCTCGCTCTCGCAGTGGTTCAGCAACCGCGAACGCGGCCGCTATTACGGCCTCTGGAGCACCGCGCACTCAATCGGCGAGGGTTTGACCTTCGTCGGTTCGGCGGCGCTGGTCGCCTTTTTCGGCTGGCAGGCCGGGTTCATCGGCCCGGGATTGCTCTGCGTGCTGGTCGCCGTGGCCGCGTACATTTTCGTCCAGGACCGTCCCCAGACCCTGGGCCTGCCTGCGGTGGCGGAGTGGAGAAATGATTTTGCCACCGGGCCGAAGGCGGATGCGGCGGCGGCGAAGAGCACCTGGCGGTCGCAGATTTCGATCCTCAAAATGCCCTCGATCTGGATCCTCGCCCTCGCCAGCGCCACCATGTACATGACCCGCTACGGCATGAACAGCTGGGGTATGCTTTTCCTGCAGGAGGCGCGGGGCTTTTCCGACATCCAGGCCGGAGGGCTGCTGGCGATGAATCCGGTCGCCGGCATCGCGGGCTGCGCCGCCTATGGCTTTATCTCCGACAAGCTCTTCGGGGCCAGACGCCCGCCCGTAAATCTGATCTGCGCGGTGATGGAGATCGCCTCGCTGGCGGTGATCTTTTTTATGCCCGGCAACAATCCCGTCTTGCTGACCATCGCTTTCCTCGCCTACGGCTTTTCCATCAATGGCCTGGTCACCTCGCTGGGCGGCCTCTTCGCCGTCGACATCTCTCCGAAAAAAGCCGCGGGCGCGGCTATGGGCTTTATCGGCGTATTCAGCTATCTCGGCGCCGCCATCCAGGAACGGGTCAGCGGCACTCTGATCGGGGCGGGCACCACCATGGTCGACGGTGTGCGCCACTATGATTTCTCCTCCGCCATCTGGTTCTGGCTGGGCAGCTCGGCCGTTTCGCTCATCCTGGCGGCCCTGCTCTGGCGCGTAAAAATGAGAGACTGACCAATACATCAGGGAAAAAACGCATGAACAAAATCAACAACTACGATATTGTCCTGCTCGGTAATTATACCAAGGATACGATCGTCTCCAAAACCGGCACCCGCCAGGTGGATGGCGGGGGATTCAATTACGGCGCCCACGTCGCCCGGATGATGGGGCTCAGAACCGCGGCAGTGACCCGCCTGGCCCGCAGCGATGCCCATGTCGTCGATGCCCTCACCGCCATCGGCGTCGATGCTTTTCCGGCCTGGACCCCTTATTCCACCGACATGCGGCTCTATTATCCGACCGACAACGTCGATAACCGCATCCTCTCGGTCACCCATACCGCCGGCTCATTCACGCCCGATCAGTTCACCGGTCTGGAGGCGAAGGCTTTTCTGATCAACGCCTCGGCCCGCGGCGAGGTCGACCTGGACGTGATCAGCTTTTTGCGCAAAAAGCATGCCTTGCTCTCGGCCGATGC
>DAOOPF010000158.1:0-7261 GCA_035388125.1 bacterium
GGCTGTTGTCGCCCTTGATCCCGCCGACCATGCCGTGGTTGTAAAAGGTGACGCGGATCAGGTTGCCCGCATGAATGTTACGGGCGCGGTTCTGATAACTGCCGTGCATGGTCTGCGCTCCCGCATCGGCCAGAAGTGCGGAGAGCGTCAGAATCATCAAAAGACGTAATTTCATGGAAATTCTCCTTCCGGCTCTGCTTACAGCGCTAAGATGAGCGAAAATTTGTTCTGCTTGTCCAGGAGTCCAAAGTCGATCATGGCATAGTCGAACAGGACTTCGGTGTTGAGCACCCGGGCGCGCAGCCCCATGCCCAGAGTGAGCCCGCCCTGGGTGTCAGCGAGAAAGAGCTGGCGATAGCCGCCGCGCAGCGAGAAAAGCTCTTTAAAAGTATACTCGGCACCGATATTGAGGTACTCCTTGTTGTCGCTGGGATGGATGGCATCCACGGCGACGATCAAATCATGCTCCTGGATCCCGAAGAAATCTTCAGCCAGATTGGCGGAGAGACCGACCCGGAAGAGGATCGGCAGGGGAAAGCGGTCGGTCGAGAGCTGGGCGTTGATGCTGCCGTTATTGCCCTCACTGGTTTGGTCGATGTCATGCTGCACCAGCATGTCGCGCCCGTCAATCCGCATGTCCGAGCCGAAATTGGAGATCGACATGCCGATCTTTAAATTTTTGAAGAAGGTGCGGTACTGGATGCCGACGTCCATGGCCAGGCCGCTGGCGTCACTGTGCCAGATCGACTCGTGGATGAGTTTGGCCGATCCGCCGATGGCGAAGCGGTCGGTCAGACTGCGCGCATAGCTGAGGCCGGCGGCGAAAGAGCCGGCGGAGACCATCTCACCGTTGCCGTCCGGATAGGTGATAGTGGTGCGCTCGATATCGGGCATGCCGAGATAGGAGAAAAAGATCCCGAAGGTGCCGACGTTGCGCACCGGGACGGCGATGCCGGCATACTCGAATTTCAGGTCCGCCAGATAATCGTAGTGATTGAGCAGGATTTGCATGCGCTCGATCTTGGCCAGGCCGGCGGGGTTCCAGAACATTGCGGTGGCATCCTCGGCCTGGGTGGCGAAAGCCTCGCCCATGCCCAGAGCGCGGGCGCCGACGCCGATCTTTAAAAAGGCGGCGGAGCTGGTGCCGACACCGCTCACCTTCTGGGCCAGGAGCGGGGTCGTCCCGGCAAGCAGAAACAGCAGCACGGCAGCAGCCAGCAACAGATTCCCGGCGCTTCCTCTCCGCTGCAGCAATTTTTCTCTCTTGTTCATCATGACCATCCTCTTTTTGCTTACTTGCTCAGTCGCAATCCAAATTGAATAAAACGCGGCGAGGAATAGTTGCCGGGCCGGGTAAAATACTCATCAACACTCGAGATCTCCACATCAGGCACCCCGACGCGGTCGACCTGATTGATTCCCTGCAGGGTATAGTCGGGCTGGCCGGTATCGGAATAGATGTTGGTGGCGTTGCGGGTGTCCAGCAGATTGGTGATGTTGCAGAATACCTGCGCCCGGAAAGAACCGATATTGACCATCCGGCCGACGCGAAGATCCAGGTTATAGGTGAGAGGCTTGCGCTCGCTGTTCTCGCGCAGCCCCGTGAAGGTGCCGGAACCCGAAACCTCGCCGCGTGCGAAAGAGGGCGTGTAGGGCAGACCGGAATTGATGGTGCTGACCAGGCTGGTTGACCAGCCGCCTCTGGCATAGCTGATCACCGTGTTGAGCGCCTGACGCTGATCCCAGTTGAGATCGATCATCTGGATGCGTGGTGCCTCCTTGGCCAGGGCGTCATAATAGGCGTCCTGCGGATCGGAAGAGGTCCCCTTGGCGGTCATGTAGGTGTAATCGACATTGATCGCCAGCTTGCTGAGCCGGTAGCTGGCCGAAAGGGTCACCCCCTTGGCCGCCGCGTGATCCTTGTTGACGTACATGTAGTAAGTCATGCCCTGGTAGGTGTCGATCGGCTCCCCGGTCCCGAGCCAGTCGCGGATGTCACGGTAGAAACCGGTGAGATGAAGATAGAGATTTTCAGAGAGCTGCTGCTGCAATCCGAGTTCGTACATCACCGTGCGTTCGGCATTAAGGTCGGCATTGCCGACCAGGTTGCTGGCGCCCGCCCCGGTGATCCAGAAATTGGGGTTATTGTAGAGATAGCTCAGCTGGGGATTCTGGAAGAACCAGCCGTAGCTGAAATGGATGACGCCCTTGTCGGTGATCGGAAAACTGAGTCCGAACCGGGGCGAGAACTGCGATTTGGCACCGGCCTTCTTCCACCAGAACTTTTCCCGTTCGGCGACGGAGTACTGCACCAGCTCGCTGTCGGGAGTGGAGGGGGTATAGTTGCTGTAGATGTGGTCCATTTTGAAGGGGGAGTAGATCTGCGGATCCATGGGATCAGCAAGGACGCGCCCGTCCGGATCGAAGCGGTCATAGCGCAGGCCGATGTTGATGATCAACTCGTTGAATTCGATCTTGTCCTGGATGTAAGCCGAATACTCCTTCGGCTTGACGCCGTACTTGACGTGAAAGGGCGAACTCTCGGCCGGTACGATCGGGCGAAAAGTGACATCGGAGAACTGGAGCTGATACCAGTCGTTGCGCAGATCGTTCAATGTGGTCGCGGCGCCCATCTTGATGAGATGGCGCTTGTTGATCTGACTGGTCAGATCGAGACTGAAATTGTAATACTCGACATCGTTCTTGCCGATATCACTCGAATTGCCATAATAGGTGAAATCATTGACGCGGGTGATGACCGAAATATCGTCCTCCGCCCGGCGGCCATAGACGTACTGCTCGATCATCGCCGACTCGGTCGGCATGTAGCGCGGGTCGTAGGGATCCTCGTAGAGGAAATTCTTGTGCGCCTTGTCGTAATAGTTGGCCTTGAAATCGATAAAGGTGCTCTTGGAGGCGATATACTTGGCCGAAAAGATATGGGTCTGACTGCGGGTATTGTAGAACTTGCCGGCGTCCGGCACATATTTGTAGTTCCAGCCGACCCCGTAGCTGCGGTCATAGTTGTAGTAGAGGCCGTAGGAGAGCTTGAGCTTGCTCGAAGCATCGAGGAAGAATTTGGCCTGGGAGGAATAGCCCTTGTACCAGCCCAGGGGCACCATCTGGTTGTCGGCCGCGGCGAAGGTGTGGACGGTATCGCCGACCGGGGACTGGAAGCCCCAGGGCATGAAGTAGCGCACTCCCTGGGTGAAGCTCGGGCTGTCCTGCACGCGCCCCGAGATGAAATAGGTGAGCCGCTTCTGGGTGAAAGGGAGCGGTCCCGAGATGTTGACCTGGAAATCGGTGTTGGTGGTCGGGTCATAGCTGCCGAGATAGCTTTTTTTCGTCAGCCAGGGCTTGGTCGCCTGGGCGGAGGAGGTGTAGGGATTGACGTCGCCGAAATCGTAGAGGATAAAATTGCCCCCGCGGGTGAGAGCACGCGCGGCGGCGTTGGCCCAGGCAGGGTTGTTCATGACGTAATAGGTGCCATCGTCGAAGCTGAGATGGTCTCCGAAATAGCCGGTGGCATTGATACGGAATTCATCGCTGCCCTGCTTGGTGACAATATTGACCACGCCCGAGAGGGCCTGGCCATATTCGGCGTTGAAGGTGCCGGTGATGGTCTTGAGCTCCTGGATCGCCTGATCGTCGATGCTGATGCCCGCCGAGCGGCTGAGGGGATCGACCACCTTGACGCCGTCGACCATGTAGGTGATCTCGCTGGTGCGACCGCCGCGGATGTGGAGGTTGCCGCCATCATCGGTGACGACGCCGGCCTGCAAATTGACCAGTTCGGCGACGCTGCGCACCGGCAGCTGGTCGATCTTGTCCGCCCCGAAGGAGACCTGCGAGGAGGTCAGGTCCTTCTGGATCTGCACCCGGTCGGCGATGATGTCGATCGACTCCCCGCTCTCGAGCACCGTCGTGGAGAGCCGGGTGTCGAGCTTGGTGGTGAGGTCAACGCTGACCGACACCTGGGTTTTATTGACCGACTGATAGCCGATATAGACGAACTTGACCGTATAGATCCCGGGCTTGATATTGATGATATAGTACTCGCCGTTGGGATCGGTCACCGCCCCCTGAACAGCCGAGCCGCTGAGCGGAATGGTCCGCCCGCTCTCGATGCGTTCGACGATCATCACGTTGGCGCCGATGAGGGGCTGCCCGTTCGCGGCATCGGTGACCCGGCCGGCAATTTTTCCCGTCTCCCCCGCCATGAGCGGCGCCGGCCACAAAACGGCGCACAACGCCAGGAGAGCGAGAAGGAGGATAGCGGAACGATACGACATAGTACCTCCAACAGATTAGGGCTTTGCACTGCGTGAATGTGAAAAGGATAGTGAGATCTGCCGGAAAACGGCGGCGGAACCTCTCCCCGCTGTCCTCCGGCAGAGCCCCTCTCCTCCGGATCGAGGGCGCAAGCGCCTCTCTGCCCGGGGCGTTGCCGGTCGTCGTAAATAAAAGATGGGGTGGCCTTGCGGCCACCCCATCCATTTCAGAGCTATTTGAGAAGCGTCATCTTGAGGATATGGGTATATTCAGGCGAGACCATGCGGCAGAAATAGACGCCGCTGCTGACGGACTGGCCGGCGTTGTTACGGCCATTCCAGGTGATGACGTGCGCGCCAGCGGCCATGCGGCCATCGACCAGCGTCGCCACCTCTTTGCCCAGCAGGTCATACACCGCGATCCGGACCTGAGTGCTCCGGGCCACCTGATAGTTGATCGTGGTGACCGGGTTGAATGGGTTCGGATAGTTGTTCTTCAGCTCGAAGACCAGCGGCTGCTGGGCCTCGGTCTCGACCGCAGTCGGGCCGCCGACAACCTGCAGGAAGCCGAAGGTGGCCGGGCGTTTCCAGTCTTCCGAATTGCCCGTGTTGCCCCAGCCGGTCCAGAGAGAGCGCTCGGTGTCGCCCTTGGAGGGATCAAGGTCGGTGCCGTCGATGCGCAGCGGCAGCATGGCGCCGTTGACGATATCGATATTGCCGCCCTTGGCGAGGGAGTCGAGGGCGATGCGGACTTCAATGATGTAGCCGTCGCCGGTGAACTTTTGGTAGACCGTGCGCTCCACACCCGGGAACTCAAAGTCAGAGGAACCGCTCTTCTGGGTGGTCCCCCAGGCGGTGAAGCTCATGCGCCAGTCACCCGTGCCGGCCAGATCGACATCCTTGTAGAGATGCGGCGGTTCGATCACGGCGTTGTAGAAGCCGATGTAGAACTCGAGCGCATCACCCATCCATGCCTGGCTGCCGGAGACGATCGGCTCGCTGCCTGAGGCATTGAGATCGTCATCGGTGACGTCGGCGGAGATGTAGAGATAATCGGCATCGATGATGAAGGTGGCGTTCCAGCTCATGTCCGGCGAGGCCGCGGTCCAGCCGGTGGTATCCGTGCCGTTGTGGCGCTCGGCCTTGAGACCGAACTGCTTGTAATCGGCGAACTCGTTGTCGAGGCCATCCAGCGAAAAAACCGAAGCGAAATTTTCGACGAAGAAAGCCTTGGCGGTGACGCTGGTGTTGGTGGTGAGCGGGCCGACCCTGGACTTGTCCGTCAGCTCCATCTCGGTGCCCTCGGCATCGGAGGCTGCGACTGCGAAGTAATAGGTCACCGGCACGCTTTCCCCGGACCACGGACGGTAGGCATAGTACTGGGTGCCATGGGGGATTTTGTCGCCAATGAGGATCACACCCGGATCGGTGGTATTGTTGATCGGGGCGGTGCTCATGTAGACATTGTAGGTCTCGGTGCCGATCTCGTTGTCTTCCCAGGTGATGTTGAAATAGTTGAAGACAGTCCCGCTGGCGCTGAAAGTGCCGATTTCACCGGCGATGGCCGGAGAGGCCACCTTGCCTTCAGGGGCCTTGACGCCGAGAAGGGTGAAATTGTCAAAATAGATCGTGCCCGCCCAGTCGTTGTCGACGTTGTAATAGATCTGGCAGCCGACGGTGAGCACGGCGGTGGGGTCAATTTCGCCGGTGCCGACATAATTGAGCACGTCGTAGGTCATCTTGTTCCAGGTGCCCGGCTTGAACGTGCTGTCGCTGAGGAAGAAGGATTTCTCGGTCCAGGTCCAGGTGGTATGGTCCATCGCAAAGATCGAGATCTGGGCGCCGAGCGGAGCATCGGCGGGAACCCATACATCCATGGTGATGGCGGTGGCGCCGGTATCGGTCTTGCTGGGCCAGCCGAGGTTGATGTTGGCATTATCGAAGGAGCCCTTCTTGGAGCCGGAGAGGGCCTTGCTGAAATCCCAGTTGGTCACGAGCACGCCCGTGGTGCGGCCGGAAGGATCGGCACCCTGGGCGACGCCGACCAGGCCTGCGCCCCAGTTGTTGTTGACGAAATTCTGGGTGCCGGCCGAAGCCTTTTCCCAGTTGGCGACGACCCACTTGTCGCCCACTTCGAGGGTGTGCAGGGAATAGTCATCCATCAGGACCTTGCCCGCCCAGGTCTGGCCGGCGCCGAAAAAGATCTCGATGCCGCCCTTGACCTTCAGCCAGGGCTGGAAGCCGGCCCAGGTCTCCATGGCACGCTTGATCGGGTAGTGGATGGTATTCCACTGGCCGGCTTTGATGCGTTCGCCTTCACTGGCGATGGAGAACTTGTAGTCGGTCCACTGCCAGGAACCTTCGGCGATCTGCATCCAGACCTTGAGAACAGCATTGGTCGGGAAATCGGCCGGGACCCAGACCTTGAAGGTAGCGAAATAGGCGCCCACGCCTTCGGCGGAGGTCCAGAGCATGTTGACCGGATCGGTGCCGATGGCGGCCTTGGTATCGCCCTGGGCGGCATCGCAGTTAAGAGCGAAGACCTTGTTGCCGGCGACGGCGGGATCATCCTCAACCGCAACCGAGAGCAGGGCATCGCCCCAGTATTTGCCAAAATTGCCATTATTGGCGGTGAAATCGGTCACAACGACGGGTTCGACACCCACGAGAGCGAAATTATCAATGAGGACATCGCCGGCCCAGGTCGGGCTCGAGCTCAGATCGCTCGGGAAATAGATCTCGACACCGCCCTTGATCTTGAGCCAGGGCTCAAAACCGGCATTGGCTTCCATCATCGCCAGGACGGGGTAGTGGAGGGTGACCCACTGGTTGGCCTTGAAATGGTTGCCCTCGCCGGCGATGGACCATTTGTAATCGGTCCAAGCCCAGGAGCCTTCGGCGATCTGGGCCCAGAGTTTGACCACTGCAGAATCGGGAAAGCCTTCGGGGACGAAGATGTCGATGGTGAAGAATTTGGCGCCCTGCGCATC
>DAOOPF010000159.1:0-7195 GCA_035388125.1 bacterium
GCGCGAAGCCAAATAAAAATGCCCGGACGGCCAAGCCGTCCGGGCATCGAACTTTTATGGGGCGATTGCTTCCGACCCGGGGCCTCTGATCAGGCGGCCTGCACGGTGCCGGATGTTGCTTTGGGAATGAATATCCACAGCAGAATATAGACGGGAACTCCGACACAATAAAAGAAAGCGAGAGCGACAAAGATCACACGCCAGGTCCATGAGGGTATATCACTGTGTTCCCCCAATCCGCCGCAGACCCCGCCGAGCTTGCGGTCCGTTTCAGAGCGGGTGATGGTGTGCAGCCAGGTGTTTTTCGGCGCCTCTCCGGGTGCCGCAGCGGCTGCAGCGGGCATAAAGATCCACATCAGGATGTAGAGCAGCGCTCCGGTGCCAAAGCAGATAAAGGCGAAGAGGAACAGCAGCCGCCAGGTCCAGGCGGGAATGCTGGTGTGTTGGCCGAGTCCGCCGCATACTCCGCCGATGATCCTGTCGCTGTTTGACTTGGCCAGCCGGTGTAGGGTGTTCTCTGTCATTGTCAGGCCTCCTTTGTTTACACCCTTTTCTACGCAGAATCCGGGTAAAAGATTCATCAACAGCTCCTGTTTCCTCCGTTTTTTTGGAGCTGAATGAATCCGCTTGTATTCCGGAGGCGGTTTTGCTATCTTTTACCATACCCTGCATCTTGAACGGCTTGTCGGGCTAAAGCAAAGGAGTAATCCACCTGTGACAAGAAAAGTGAGATCCCGCAATCCGGATGATCTGCAGATCATCCCCGGCGTCGGCCCGAACATCGCCGCACATCTCGCCGAACTGGGCTACCATCGCGTCTCCCAGCTCCGGGATGCGGATCCGGAGGGGATGTACGCGCGGCTCTGTGAAAGCTACGGCGGCCACATGGACCGCTGCGTCCTCTATGTCTTCCGCGAGGCGGTTTACTATGCCAGCCACGACCGCCATGATCCCGAGCTGCTCAAATGGTGGAACTGGAAAGAGGGCGCCTGCGCCCACCCTGAGACGCCCTGATCCCGCCGGCTGCGCCTCTCTGGCAAGGCTGGATTGCTTCCGGACTTGCAGCGCATTATATCAAGCGGAAAAGAGCCTGCGTTCCATTTCATCAACGCCGGCGCTGGAAGTGGCTCTATTCGCCGTCATGACGGCGCGGAGTATAGGATTTCCCGGGGTCGACCGGCTCGGCGTAGCCGCTCTCCCAGCTTTTGTCAAAGACCTGCCTCAGCCTCCCCGCCAGGCTGGAGTTGTGAATGATCACCCCCGCGTTGCGCGAGGTGTGAAAATAGCTCCGCGCGCCGTTGCTGGTGCCCAGCCAGAACACCTCTCCATCCACCGTGATGAATTTGCAGTGTTCCACCCGCGCAAAGGAAATATAGCCGCCCGTCCATTCCGGGATGACACTGAAGCGCACTTCCATGCCCGGCACACCCGCCAGCTCCTTGAGATGGCCTTCCGCTCGCGTGCCCTTTTGCCAGTCGGCTACCAGCATACGCACAGTGACCTTTCTCGCTGCCGCCCGGCGCAGGGCGCCATCGAGCGCTGCGTAGATCCGGCCGTCTCTTTCCCGCGGCGAATAGGAGAGAAACTGCACGGCGATCTCCTTTTCGGCCCCGTCGAGGAGCCGGACTATCTGCCGCTGATCCCAGAGTGAGGTATCGGGCATCAGGGAACGGGGGCTGCAGGTGGGCTGAACAGCCGCCGGGCCATAGTCGCGCGCGTCGACCAGCAGCGGCATTTCGTTCCCCGCGGGCGTGATCGCGGCCAGAAGCGAATCCGCCGGCTCTCCGGCCGCCAGACGCCAGTCGAGATCAAAAAGCTCCTGATAAAAGGCGGCGATCCGGCTGTTCCGGATCCTGATGCCCATCTCGTGAATGTGGGTCAGCGCCCGCCAGTCAAAATTCTGGCTGCCGATGAAGATCGTCTCGCGGTCGATCACCATGTATTTGGCGTGCTGGATGCCGCCGGCCAGGGCCGCCATGTCGATCACGCGCGTGGTGATATTTTCCAGCCTGCCGAGCGAATCGATCAGGACCGGATAGGTTTTATACATCCGTGCGTCCGCCAGAATGCGGACCTGAACGCCGCGGCGGCCTGCCGCCTCCAGGGCCGCGATGACCTGATCCAGAGTCTCGCCCGGGCGGTGTGAAAGGTAGAACTGCTCCAGATCGATGCTCCTGCGCGCTCCCCCGATCAGCTCGAGCCAGACTTCGAGGGTGTTGCGGATATCGGGATTGTCCAGCGTGGTCTCGACCGGAATGCTCTCGACCAGTTCGATTTCGGCGGCCGGCGGCAGCTGCATAAAGCCGGGAGCGATGATTAAGAGGCAGATGATGGTGACCGGGAGTATTCGTTTCATTCATTTTCCTTGTCTGCTGATCCTTGTTTGGTCTTTTCCGCAGTGGTCTGACTTAGCCTTCCATATCGCCCCGTTCATTGATGTTCCGCAGGATTCCCTCGTCATCCACTTCGATCGAGAGCCGCTGCACCGCGGCAGTGCGCAAGAGTTCGCGCAGGGAGGCGTCCGGCCCGGCAGCCAGCACGGTTTGAAACACAGCTTGCGGGATGATGATGGGATGGCCCGCACGGCCGTGAAAGGCGGCTTTGATGACCGCCGCCGGATTTTGCAGGAAAGCGTGTTTCAACTGGATGATGGTTGAATCGGCGACAAAGGGATGGTCCACCGGCACGATCAAAAGGCCGGCGCACTCCATCAGCGCGGCGACCCCCAGCCGGATCGATGAGAACATGCCCTGCTCCGGATGGGGATTGACCAGCAGGGCGGCTCCCGCCCCATGCTGCCGGGCCGGCGTTTCTTTCGGCCGCGGATCGCTGAACCGGTTTTCTTCTCTCACAAGATTGCGGGCCCACTCCTCCTCAGCCGCGGCGACTACGATCACGACCGGCCCGATCTCCGTCCGTACCAGCTGCGCGAGGATGCGCCCCAGGTAGCTGCGCCCCTCCACCTCCAGACGGAGCTTTGGCGTGCCAATGCGGCGGCCGCTGCCGGCCGCCAGCACCACCGCGCCGAGGGGATCAGGCATACCTTTACGCCTCCGCGATCGCGGCATTGAACTCCTCGATCAGACGGTCGAAAACGGGCACTTCATCCTCGAACAGTTTCCGCCAGTATTCGGGCTCCCACTGGGCCTGGATCTCCTCACAGCTCTTGCCCTGCTGCTCCACCCAGGTGTAATATTTGAGATTATGGATCGCCTTGCGATCCATATAGGTAAGCTCCTTGAAATAATCCACCGATTGGTGGGCCAGGGGGCCCGCGTGATCGCGCAGGGCGTCGTCGCGCCGGTAGGCGCCGCGCCCGGCGGCGAGTTCGGTCAGCCGCGACTGGTACATTTCCGCGGAATCGGTAAAGATGGTGAGGATAACATCCTGCTCGCCGAGCTCGAAATATTTGGCCGTCTTGATGGCCGCCAGCAGATTGGCGATGCACGAGATGCCCAGCAGGGGGAGGCTCTCGATGAGCGCGGCATCCAGACCGGTCCCGGCCAGATACTCATGGCCCGCCGGCTCGTTAAAGAGGCGCAGCAGCCGCATGCAGTCTTCGTCGTCAATGGCGGCGACGGCGTCGGTATTGCGCACATTGTGCACCCACGGGACGTGCTTGTCGCCGATCCCCTCGATGCGGTGGCCGCCAAAGCCGTTCATCAGCAGGGTGGGGCACTGCAGCGCCTCGCTCGCCACCACCTTGAGGTGCGGATGGAGCTTCTTGAGGTAATCCCCGGCCGCGATGGTGCCGGCCGATCCGGTCGCCGAGATGAAAGCGGCGGGGCGCAGTGCCGGGTTTCCCAGCCCGGTCAGCACTTCGTCGATAGCCGGGCCGGTGACGTTGTAATGGTAGATCGGATTGCCGAATTCATCGAACTGGTTAAAGATCACATTGAGCGGATCGTTTCTCAGCTCCCAGCACTTGTCATAGATCTCCTTGACGTTCGATTCGCAGCCCGGGGTGGCGATCACCTCCGCGCCGATGGAGCGCAGCCAGTCGAAGCGCTCCCGCGACATCTCCTCGGGCAGGATGGCGACTGCCGTGCAGCCGAGCAGGGCGCAGTCAAAGGCCCCGCCGCGGCAGTAGTTGCCGGTCGAGGGCCAGACCGCCTTGTGCTTTTCCGGGTCGAATTCGCCGCTGACCAGCCGCGGCACGAGGCAGCCGAAAGCCGCGCCGACCTTGTGCGCCCCGGTCGGAAAGTACTTGCCCACCAGTCCGATGATGCGCGCCTTGACCCCGCTGAGGGCGGGAGGAATCTCGAGCCAGTTGACCCCGCCGAAGAGGCCCGTCCGGATGTCGTTCTTCCAGGTGATGCGGTAGAGGTTGAGGGGGTGGATGTCCCAGAGGCCGATCTCCTTCAGCCGCTCCGTGATCTGCGGCGGCAGATTTTCCGGATGGCGGAGCTGCGCGAAGGTCGGAATGGTGATGCCGAGTCGCTTGCAGCGCGCGGCGGTTTTTTTGATGATGTCCCGATCGAGCGTCCTGATGATTTGCGACATTGCAGCTCCTTTAGCGGTTCAACTTCGCCAGTACATCCTTGAAATTCCTGATCCGGGTCATGACGATCATCGCCGCGATGACAAAGGGCTTGTAGCCCGCCTCCCGGTAGGTCTCCAGGCGGTACTGTTCAAAGACCTCTCTGGATACCTCGCCCTGCGCGCAGCTCACCCCGGAGATATCCGCCGGCAGGCAGTGCATATAGAGCGCCCGTCCGCCGGTGGTGCGCCCCATTTTGGCCGCGTCGCACTCCCAGTTTTTATAGCGGGCGTTGTTGGCCAGGCACTCCTGTTCCAGCGTCTTGAGTCCTTCCCGGTCGTTTTTCTGCAGCAGCTGCGTGCGCTCTTGCATCACCTTGTAAGGCGCCCACGACTTGGGATAGACGATGTCGGCATTTTGAAAAGCCTCCTCCATGCTGCCGGCGGTGGTAAAACGGCCGCCGCTGGCGCGGCTGTTCGCGGCCGCAACCTCAAGCACATCCGGGATCAGGTCGTACCCCTCGGGATGGGCGAGGGTCACCTCCATGCCGAAGCGGGTCAGCAGGCCGATGATGCCCTGCGGCACCGAAAGGGGCTTGCCGTAGCTGGGGGAGTAGGCCCAGGTCATGGCGATCTTTTTGCCGGCCAGGGCTTCGAGCGAACCAAAGTGGTTCGTGATGTGGAGCAGATCGGCCAGGGTCTGGGTGGGATGGTCGATATCGCACTGGAGGTTGATGACTGCGGGCCGCTGGTGCAGGACCCCTTCTGCAAAGCTCTCGTCGATTGCGGCCGCGACCTCCCGCATATAGCGGTTGCCTTCGCCCAGGAACATGTCATCGCGGATGCCGATCGCCTCGGCAAGGAAGGAGATCATGGTCGCGGTCTCGCGCACGGTCTCGCCGTGGGCGATCTGGGATTTGACCTCATCCAGCTCGGAGAGCCCCAGTCCCAGGGCGTTGACCGCGGCGGCGAAGCTGAAGCGGGTGCGGGTCGAGTTGTCGCGAAAGATCGAGATCGCCAGGCCTGAGTCGAACATGCGGAAGGACTTTTTCAGCCGGTGCATTTCGGAGAGGATCTCCGCGGTCAGCAGCAGGGACCGGATTTCGTCGCCGCTCTTTTCCCAGGTGAGCAGAAAGTCGTGGTTATACGTATCAACTTGCAGTTTTTCGAGCGCCAGCAAGTTTTTTGCGATTAAATCCATTCTCTTCCTCATGGTATTGGTTTCAATGATTCTCACTGTTTGCGGGAAAAAGATTTTCTCACGGTGGCACAGAGTACACAGAGAGTTTATTCTCTGTTTTTATATATACTTTCTTTTTCTCTCTGTGTCTCCGTGCCACTGTGAGAGCCATTTTAATAGCTTTTCGCCGCCAGCTCAACTGCATCGATGATCTGCTGATAGCCGGTGCAGCGGCAGAGATTGCCCTGCAGCGCGCGGCGGATCTGCTCGCGCCCCGGCGCCGGGTTTTTCAGCAGCAGGGCATGGGCGCGCAGAATCATCCCCGGCGTACAGAATCCGCACTGCACCGCCCCGGCGTCGAGAAAGGCCTGCTGCAGGGGATGCAGCGAGCCATCCGGGGGCGTCAGTCCCTCGATCGTCAGCACCTCCGCGCCGGCGGCTTCCTTGACCCGCTTGATGCAGGATTTGACCGCATGGCCGTCGACCAGCACCGTGCAGGCGCCGCAGGCCCCGACCTCGCAGCCGCTCTTGGTCCCGGTCAGATCGAGATCCTCGCGCAGCCAGTCGAGCAGCCGCCTCTCGCCCTGGGCTTCCGTGACCTCGTAGACAATCCCGTTCACTGTGATCTTCATCGCTCGCCTCTTTTCTCGCTGCCGATCCGGATGGGCAGGCTGCAGGGCCGCACGCCGGTGGCATGATAAATGGCGTTGGCGATCGCCGGGGCCATGATCTCGTTGGCCGGCTCGCCGATGCTCTTGGCGCCGCTCGGCGAGACCGGATCGGGATTTTCGACGATCAACGCTCTCATTTCGGGCAGGTCCGTGGCGCGCGGGATGCGGTAACGGTGCAGATTGGCGTTGGTGATCCGGCCCTCGACGATGTTGAGATCCTCGTGCAGGGCATAGCCGGTGCTCATTGCGATCCCGCCGTAAATCTGGCCGAGGAACATGGTGTTGTTGATGACCTTGCCGGCATCGTGGCAGGCGACGGCGTTGAGCAGGCGGACCTTGCCGGTCTTGCGGTTCACCATCAGCTCCACCGCCTGACAGCCGTAGACCCAGGTGAAATAGGCGTTGCCCTGGCCGTTCTCCTCGTTCCAGGTCACCCGGGGGGCGCAATAGACGCCGAGGGCGTAGGGGAATTTCTGCTGCTGGAACATCTTTCTGGCGGCCTCCGCGAACGGGAGGGAGCGGCCATCCGGCCCGAACAGCTGGTTTTCGGCGAAGCGGATCGCCTCGGGCGCACAGCCCAGCTCGGCAGCTGCCGAACCGGCGATTTTCATTTTCACCTCCCGCGCCGCCAGGGTGACGGCGCCGCCGCCCATGATCGTGCCGCGCGAGGCGACGGTGGTGCCGCTGTCAGGGATGACCGAGGTGGAGGAGCGCCGGTAGCGAATCTTCTCCAGGCCGATCCCCAGCTCCTGCGCCAGGATCAGCGCCATCGCAGCCTCCGCCCCCTGACCGTTCTCGTGCACGCCGGCTTCGAGCAGGACCGATCCGTCCGCCTGGACGTTGACGATGGCGGCGCAGAAATCGA
>DAOOPF010000160.1:0-7096 GCA_035388125.1 bacterium
GCAGCTCTGCAGCCAGATAATGGACGGTGGGGATGAAGCGGCAGAAGATGATGGGGTGGCAGCCGTCGGCCAGGGTCTGCCTGATCAGCTGAATGGCGCCCTGGAGCTTGTTGTCCCCGGCTCCTTGCAGGCTCTCGGCTGTTCTCGCCATGCGCAGGAGGCGGTCGCGGTTCTTCTGCTCGTCCCCGGCCAGTTCGCCGATGTCGCTGCCTGGAGTGACGTCGATGGATTCGGCGGCCTCTTCGACCACCAGATCGAGAACCGTGCGGCGGCCGATCTCATCCGCCTCCTGGATGGTTTCGGTATCCGCTGCGGCGGCGCGGTTGCGCAGGGTAGCTGCTGCTGCCGCCGGGCTGGAGGCAAGGGCGCGCAGCAGGGCCAGGGCCGACCACCAGGCGACGCGCTGGCGAAAGGTCATTTTTTCAGGTTCAGCCACGGTTTCACGGGCATAGGCGATCACCTGGCCGAAGAACTGCCGGTAGGGTTCGGAAAGCTTGTAGGTCGGTTCGGGCTCGAGCAGGGCGCGTTCCGGGAAGCGGGTTTCCTCGCCCAAAAAGGCCTTGATGTTGCCGCGCTGGCGCTGGATAAAATGCTGCGCCAGCCGGCGGCGATGGGATTCATTTTCCGCCCCGGCCAAATTCTCCGGCAGATCACGAAAACCGGGATCCAGCAATCCCAGCAGGGAGCGGAAGGCATCCTCCTTGCCGCTGTGCGGTGTGGCGGTGACCAGAATCAGATGGCGGGAGGGATTCCTGCTGAGACCCTGGATCAATTGATGTCGCTGGTGCTGGCCGCGATTATGCTCGCCGGCAAAGGCGCAGGTGTGGGCCTCATCGACGATGACAAACCCGGGGCAGCTGCGCAGGAAATCATCGCGGCGGCGATCGGATTTGATGAAATCGGTCGAGACCACAGTAAAGGGATAATGTTCAAAGAGGGATTCGCCCGGGCGGCACTCTCTCTCCAGCCGGCCGGCTGTATGGGTCAGCACCAGCTCGGCCTGAATATGGAATTTCTCTTCCAGTTCGTTCTGCCACTGTTCGGCCAGCTGCGGCGGGCAGAGGACGGCAATGCGTTCGATTTCACCGCGATCGAGCAGCTCGCGGGCGACGAGGCAGGCCTCGATGGTCTTGCCGATGCCGACATCATCGGCGATGAGCAGGCGCACAGGATCGAGTTTGAGGGCCATAAGCAGGGGCGTAAGCTGATAGGGACGCGGCTCGACGGCGATCTTGCCAAAGGAGCGGAACGGGCCGGCGCTGGAGCGGAAGCCGATGCGCAGGGCGTCCCGAAGCAGATGGCAGGAGCGGTAATCGCCGAGCTGGGAAGGATCGGGCAGATCGAATTGGGCGGGCTGGACATTTTCCAGGGCCGTGAGAATGCCGGTGATCTCATCATCGGCGCCGCCGAGGGGCCGCACCATGAGCAGGGCGTCATCCGAGCCGGGCAGAACCACCCATTCCCGGCCGCGCGCTTTGACCAGTGCGCCGACGGCGTAGCTCATGCCATACTCCCGAAAATATAGGGATACTGTCCGAGAATTTTCCGCCAATCGTCGGCATGGCCGAAACGGATCACGGTGATGCCGCGGTCGGCCAGGGCCGTCTCCTGTTCATGGTCGCGCTGCTGTCGCTCCGGGTACTCATGATGGGGGCCATCGATATAGACGGCCGCATAGTGCTCCTGATAATAGAAGTCGGGGCGGGTGTGGCACGCTTCGAACAGGTATTGGGCATGGGAAGGCAGGCGCAAGTTGAGCTCCTGGAGGAGCCGCAGCCATTGGCGTTCCAGCTCCGAGCCGGCCAGGCTTGCCAGATTGCGCAGATGCTGTTCGCGGCTGGTGGCGAGCGGAGATAGTTTCACTTCAGCCCCGGCCATCAGCATAAGCAGGTCGCGGATCTGCTTGCGATCGAGGAGGAGGTGATCCGGCTGATTGCCATAGCTCATCAGGCAGTCGTAGCAGGCCGCTTCGCAGTTCTCTTTGGCGCGCGGTGCTTTGAGCAGATCCTGCCCCGTCGCCGGATCAAAGTGGCATAATTCCAGGGCCCTGGCTGCGACCGCCCCGAATGCCCCGGGATCGGTGAGTAGCCGCCGCAGCACGCCGGCGCCGCCCTCGGCGGCTTCGTAAAGCAGAATGAATTTGCGCTCATCGGTATCGGGCAAAGGCTCGACCGCCAGCTCCTGGTCCTCCAGCTGGTATTCAATCTGGATGGCTGATTTCAGGGCGGCTTGCAGAGAGGCCATTTGACCGATGTCAAGATCATCCATCATCTGTAAAATCAAGCTATTGCGCCGGTCTTCCACAAAAGGCCGCACCCGCTGGACCCGGTTTGTGAGATTTTCATCCTCATCCGCCGGGATGTTTTCGTTTTTCTCCCAATAGCCTTTGTCGATATCGAGGAGAAAGCCGGACTGGGCGCGATTTTTGCGCCGCTTCCAGCCCAGATTGATGCGCCAGATGGTGGCCGTATGACCATATTTGACTCTCACCAGCGGCTTGCCGTCCGCGACGATTTCGCCCTGAATATAAGCCTGCCGGCCATCCTGGTCCTGGAAACGCACAGCAGTCAGCAGTTCATAGCCCAGCCGCATCCGCTCCTCTTCATCAGAGGTGATGCGGTCACGCCGCCGGGTGGAGACATTTTGCAGGCGCAGGAGCGATTCGAGCGGCAGGTCCAGGGGATTATGGCAGTTTTCGCAGAGATCGGGGCCGACCCCGGCCTGAATGGGATGCAGGTAGCCGCAGTGCTCGCACAGTTTGGCGGCAGCGGTCTCCAGCACATCGCCCTGCATGGTGAGAAGGACGCGGTTGATATCGTAGCGTGAGCCTTCATGATAGATGAAAGCGCGCGGACCGAACTCGGAGATGGCGAGGAAGCGGGGCCGGGAGAGAAATTCATCGTGCTGCTTGAGGCGGCGACCGGGCACATAGGCCGAGAGCGGAAGGCGCGGAAAACTGTAACCCGGCAGGAATCCCTCACTGGCGAAATAGCGATAGACGTAGAAATCGGATTGTACGACGTTTTCGATTTCGGTGAGAAGCTTGAGCTGCGATTCCGCCTCGCGGCGCAGGCGCTCGGCGCGGATGCGCTCCGCCTGCGGCCTGGTCGCATCGCGGATGACCTTGTCCTGGGCTTTGGCCTGGGCGAGGGCTGTGCGGTAGAGCTCGCGCCAGCGCGTGCAGGCTTTTTCGAAATCCTCGAGAGCGTGGGCGAGCACCTCTTCCAGCCACCCGGGATGGTACCAGTCGGAGTTCTCCAGCTCCGGGCGGATGCCCGCAAGAATCTGCTCCGCCTTGTTGCGGGTGCGCACCAGGGCTTCGGGGGAGGAGAGATCAGCGAGCACATCGTTCATCAGCGCAAGGGCGGGTTCCGAACCGCTGAGGTCGAGGATATCTTTGAGGGACTTGCCCAGCCGCGGCCGGGTTTCGGCCAGCCAGATGGCGTGGATATGCGCCTTGATGAGATCTTCGTTGGCCAGATCCATGCGCGGTGGCGCCACCTGGCCTGAGACCATGAGCTCAGGCCGCTTGAAAAAGTACTGGTCGTGGGGACTGCCGGTTGTGCAGTAGGTAAAAACCACAGCGGGTTGTCCGCTGCGACCAGCCCTGCCGCTGCGCTGGGCATAATTGGCTGGTGTGGGCGGCACATTGCGCATATTGACCACATTCAGCTCGTCGATGTCCACGCCCAATTCCATGGTCGGCGAGCAGTAGAGAATGGGCAATTGGGCCATTCGAAAACGCTGCTCGCGCTCTTGACGCAGCTCATTCGGAACCTGGGCGGTATGCTCTCGCGCCTCAAAACCGCTGGTCTGCAGTGCCATCTCTTGATAGTAGTGGAGGAAATAGGGATTGGTCCGGCCGCCATCCGCGGGGAGATGGGGGACGCGGATGGGATCGTGAAAAGCCCTGCGGCCATCGCCCGCGTGCCAGGTCATGGCTGCGGCAGAGAGCTGATAGCCGGGGCAATCGGGTTCACTGACGTCAACCGCGATCACCAGTCCGGCCTGAGCAAGAATGGCCAGGAGATCGCGGATGATCCGCTCGGTCTCATCCAGTGTGAGTTTCTGGTTGAACTGCCTGAAGGTGTTCGGACGGCGGAGATAGATGCTGAAGCCGCTGCGTCCGGAGAGATAAACCTGGCCCCAGGCTTTGGCATCTCCGCCGCTCCGCGGGAAAAGGATCATGCCGCGTTCCATTTTCTCATCTTCGTCCAGGGCCCAGGGGGTGATGAGATACTGGTTGCTCTGCTGCTGGATCCGTTCCTGAAACTCCGCGGCGAGATAATCGACCTTGATCGCCAGCTCGCGGCGCATGAAATCGAGCAGAACCTTGACGACCTGGCGGCGCTCCTCAAGAGCTGCCGAGGCGAGAGCGGGGTGGCGTTCCTGCCAGAGATCTTCGGCCTGGCACACCTCATCGAGCGAGGTATAACGGATTTCAAGCAAGCCGCACTGTTCCAGGTTGGGCGAAGTAATGCGCCAGCCGCGCAGCAGATCCCGATAAAGTCGGTAGCCAAGGACGTTGCGAAAAGCTTTTTCAGCATTCTCTTTTTCAGCGAAGCGTGCCCCCGGGGTGATGGCCCAGGCCAGCGGCTGCAGACCGAGGGCCTGAAAAACCATGTGGGTCAGATCGTCATGCCGCAGGCCCTGGCCGCCTGCGTTCGACGCGGCGCGATAGAGGGCGGCGCGCAGCACGCCGATCTCGATAAAATCGTTGAAATGACCGGCCTGAAGTGAGGCATCCTGGCGGTTGTCGGTAAAACTCAGCAGCTTGCGCGCCTTGAGGGGCAGATCATGGGCTTGCTTGAGATAGTGAATGGTGGACATACTCAGGATAGTGGTGGCCGTGCTGCGGCCTTCCGAAGAGAGAGTGGAAAGCTTGGCATAGTCGCTCTTCTGCCTGCTGCCGTAGGCGACACCGCAGTTGAGGCAGAAGGAAAAGGGACGGTTGATGTAGTAGAATTCCATCCCCTGCTCATCAAATTGCCCCCTGCTGTTCAAGGGCAATCGCAGGGGCAATTTGGGGCGGCGGTCTTTGCGCACGTCAGGCTGGCCAGCGCGGATCTCCAGCCACTCCTCCGGCAGGCGGGCCAGCAAATCCTCGGGCTTTTCGTTCCAGGGATTGGCGCTGCTGAAATAGAGAAATCCGGCCTGCTGTTCCTCATCAAGAGGCTGGTCATTCAGCCCGCGCGGCGAGACCACCGGGCCCTCCTGGGTTTTGTTGAGATAAACGGTATAGTATTCCTGGCCGCATTCCCGGCAGAAAGCGAGGGGGAGGAGGATTTTCTCGCGATCACCGGGCACGAACTGCTGGCCATACAGGGTAATATGGCGGTGCTCCTCCGGCTCGAGCGAAGCATGAACGGTATCGCCGCGGCTGATGAATTGATGCAGGCGGTAGACAAACGGTGGAATGGCGCTATCCGGCAGGGGCGTACACCGGTTGCCGGCCAGCAGGGCCTCCTTGATCACCCTGGCGCAGTGGCTGGCCGTCAACCCGGTCAGGTTGGCCAATCTCTGTGCCGAGCCTTCCTCGCCGCCGATGGCGCAGGGCCTGGCGCGCACCAACCGGCCGCTATGGGGATCGGTGGTCACGCCAAAGGTCGATTCGAGCCAGGATGAAAGCGGCTGGCGGATGAACTGCGAACCTTCCGGCGGGAAATCGGGCTCTGCACTTGCTTGCTGAACCAGGCTGGTGCAGGCCGCTTGCTGGGAAAAATCCAACTCCGGCGTCAAGCGCTGCAGGGTTTCGCCGATCACGTGTTCCGGTTTGACCTCGATGCCGAAAAGCTGGCTGGCGACTTTTGCGACCTCGCGCTGCTGCTCCGCGAACGTGCCCTCGCCCGCCAGTGTGGCTGAGGTGCCGACGCACTGCATCTGCCAGGCGCCGAGAGTTTCGCGCACACGGCGGAGAAGCAGACTGACATCGGCGCCCTGGCGGCCGCGATAGGAGTGCAGCTCATCGAGCACCAGAAATTGCAGATTGCGCGCGGCCTGAATAAGTCCCCTCTCTTCGGGACGGGTGAGGATCAGCTCGAGCATAACATAGTTGGTCAGGAGAATGTCCGGGGGATTCTGGATGATCGCCTTGCGCTGGTCCTCATTTTCCTGGCCGGTGTATTTGGCGAAACGAAGGGGATATTGATCTTGTGCAAAACCCCACTGGATAAATTTTTCCAGTTCGCCGCATTGGCTGTTGGCCAGAGCGTTCATGGGATAGATAATTATTGCTTTGATACCTTTGCCTGGGCCATTGCACAGGACCGCATCGACGATGGGAATGATATAAGCGAGGCTTTTTCCGGAGCCCGTGCCGGTGGTGAGGACATAGGAGGCGCCGGTTTTCGCGGTATCAATGGCTTGTGTCTGATGAAGGTGGAGACGAAGGGGTTTGCCCAAATCGGCGGGATCATTCTTGCGGCGAAATATTCTTTGGCAGAGCGGGTGGAGCGTGTTGTTCTGGACCAGCTCATCGATCCAGGCGCCGTGTGCGAAGGCGGGATTGAGCTGAATCAGGGATTCGGGCCAGAGCTCGCCTTCGTCGAGGACCTTGTGGACATGGTCCCAAATGCGCGGGTCCTTGATTTGAATAAAGCTTTCTACGTAATCCCGATAGTCTCTGATCAGCCGTTTGCGGAAGTCGAAAACATCCATAAGTGAGTCCTGCCTGGAGAGATTCAGTACATACGCAAAACAGGATCAACTGGATCACGACGGTGGGATAGAGCGGATATTTGGTAGGCCCCGAATTCCCATCACCAAGTTGTTTAGCTTTAATTTAGCAAGTTATTGGATAAAGTCAAGGGAAACGGGGAGCCAGGTTGAAATTACATTCTTTATCGATTTTTAGGCATTCTGGATTTTACAGTGAGCATACATCTGATGACAACAACTAGTTATCGAATTATAACAGCCATGCCCTAGAGTTCGAGGGGGTTACAGCGGGGGTGATTTTGTGTCCAAAGATGGGTAAAAATGAGAATTCCGGCCAATAAAAAAGCCCTCAGAAATGAGGGCTTCTTCATGTTTTTGCTGCTTTTACCTTGGCGGGGCCGACGGGGCTCGAACCCGCGACCTCTGGCTTGACAGGCCA
>DAOOPF010000161.1:0-6997 GCA_035388125.1 bacterium
GGATGATTTCCTCGGTTTTTTGCCCCCCAGCAAAATCAAATTCCCTATCAACCTCTAAGGAGGATCTCTTCCTTGCCATCTGTGATCAGCTCGTTGCGGAGATGGCGGAAATCGCCCGCAGAACGCTCATCGAGAGCGAGGGAGAAGGGCGTCAGCGCCTGACGGCCTACGCCGGAACCATGATTCATTATTCCCGCGACAACGTCAAGTTGATCACCCTGGTCATGCACCGGATCCATCAAATCGATCGCGAGAAAATAAAGCCTTATCTGGCCCGATTTTCTTCGGTCATGAGAAATATCTGGCACACCATCAGTATACCAGTGCGTATGGAGCAGGAGCAGCAGGGTGGCTGCGCATACGATCCTCTGAAACTGGCCATTCTCTTCGATGGGCTGGTGCGCACCTATAACATGAGCCGGTTCGGACCGTTGCAGTCAATGCCCGAGGAAGAGATCGACCAGGCCGCCAACATGATCACAACCATTTTTTTTGATGGAATCGGAAAACCCAATAAAGGATAAACCCCGCCATGTTCAGGATTCGCGTAACACCCATTCTCATCCTCGCCCTTTTCATGAACCGCAGTCAGGCGATACAGGCAGAGCCGCTCCCGGCCGCTCAGGACCCTCTGGTGCTGACCATGGACACAGCCATCACCATGGCCTTGCGGCAGAACCGCGACCTGATGATCGCCGGTGAAGAACGCGTCAAAGCGAACGCACAGGTCGGCGAGGCCAAATCAGGGGCCTTTCCCCAGCTCACCGCCTCCGGGCAGTACATGCGCTATATCAAGAAACAGGTGATGTTTCTGCCCCCCGGCAATGCCATCAATCCGACCGACAAGACCCTGCTCTTCGAGATCGGCTCCAACAATGCCTATTCCGGCGCGGTGCAGCTCTCGCAAGCCCTTTACAGCCGCAAGGTGGGGGTCGCCCTGCAGATCGCCAAAACCTACCGCGAGTTGGCCAAGGAATCGTATACAGCCGCCCAGCAGGCGGTCATCCGCGATACCCGCAAGGCCTATTATCAGATCCTGCTGGCTAAAAAGCTGGTTGAGGCAAATCGTCAGGGGCTGGAGGTCATCCAGGGCAACTATAAAAATGTCCAGGCGCAGTATCGCGTCGGCGCCGCGGCCGAGTACGACCTCCTGCGTGCCGAGGTGCAGCTGGCCAACACCGAGCCCTTGGTGATCTCTGCGGAAAACGGTTATCAGCTGGCGGTCAATGCGCTCAAAAATCTGCTGGCGATTCCTCTTGATCAGCCCCTGGTCATCGAAGGAGATCTGATCTATGAAGAGCTGCCCGAGGAGGTCGCGCAACAGGCCGAGGCTCAAGCGCTGGCGACCAATCCAGCCATCAAGCAACTGAGCTTGCAGGAGCGGATGCTGGATCGCAACATCTCTATCGAGAAGGCGGGCAACTTTCCAACTCTCTATGCGATGGGCAGCTATCTCTGGCAGTCGCAGGACAATACCTTCAAGTTCGGCAATTACAACTGGGCCAACACGATCAATGCCGGTGTTTCGCTCTCCTACCCCCTTTTTGACGGCTTCCGCACCCGGAACCGGGTGCAACAGGCCAAGGTGGACCGCAACAAGGTGCGTTTCACCCGGTTAAAGATGGAGGAAGGGCTGCGGGTGCAGATACAGGCCGGCTCGCTGCGCATGGCCGAAGCCCGCAAACGGATGAGCGGTCAGGAGAAGAACATCGAGCAGGCGCAAAAGGCGGTGCGCATCGCCCAGACCCGCTTTCAGAGCGGCGTCGGCACCCAGTTGGAGCTGCTCGACGCCCAGGTGGCGATGACCCGCAGTCAGACTAATTATGCCCAGGCACTGTATGATTATCTGGTCAGTAAGACCGAGTGGGAATTTGCCACCGGCACCAGCCGTTGATCTGTTCATTCACAGAACTCAAGTGGAGTTAAAACGATGAAAAAAACATCTCTATTTAAAAGTGGATTGATTTCTGTTCTGGCCTTTTCAGCCCTAACACTGCTGGGGGGGTGCGGCAAGGCGGACGAGCAAGCCGTGGCTAAAGCCGTGGGCAGCGGCGCCGAGGTCGTAGCGGTGGAGACCGCCCGGGTTGAACGGCAGGCGCTGGCGGTGACCAAGAGCTACACCGGGTCGCTCGAAGGCGAGGCCCAGGCAAATATCGTCGCCAAGATATCAGAGCGAGTCACCGCCATTCACGGCAGCGTCGGTCAGTCGGTGCACAAGGGCCGAACCGTCATCGCGCTGGACAAGAGCGGCGCCACCTCGCAATATCTTCAAGCTGAAGCCAATTACAAGAATGCGGAAAAGAATCTCGAACGGATGAAGACGCTGCTGGATGAAGGGGCGATTTCTCAGCAGTTGCTCGACGCTACGCAGACGGCCTTTGACGTCGCCAGAGCCAATTTCGAGGCGGCGCGCAGTGCGGTCGAACTGGTCTCCCCCATCTCTGGGGTGATCACCGCTCTTAATGTCAACCTGGGCGACCTCTCGCAACCGGGTGCAGTGTTGGCAACAGTGGCCGACATCCGCCGTATGAAGGTCATTTTCAGCATCAATGAGGCCGATGTCATGCAGATCAGCCAGGGCCAGAACGTCGAAATCCGGTCCGAGGGCGGACCAGAGGGACGGGTCCAGGGCAGAATCGTGCAGATCTCGCGCTCGGCCGATATGCGCTCGCGCTCCTTTGAGATCAAGGCCCTGTTCCCCAACACGTCGGATCAATGGTATCGCCCCGGGATGTTCTGCAAGGTGGCCTTGACGATCGCGCCGCGCAGCAACGCCCTGGTCGTCCCGGCCGCCGCGATTCTCAGTGATGGCCTGACCAGCAAGGTGTACAAGGTGGTTGGAGGCCGCGCCATTCCGCAGCCCGTTGTGACCGGCATCTCGGACGGCGCCCGGGTGGAGATTCTCCAGGGGGTGATCGACCAGGAGATAATCGTGACCACCGGCGCAACCAATCTGCGCGACAGCAGCCTGGTGAAGGTCGTCACAAGCCTGCAATGACGCATTCACCGCGATTCGAGAAACGTATCCAGCGCAGCGTGGTTTGACTAGTGGGAAGGGATGCTGCATCTGGTTAACGACAAGTCGGCCATCTGTTGAAGCCGAAAGGGCGCAATGGTCGCGAAGCTTCACAGAACCTTGTCTTTTAATCCCTTCCTTAAAAAGCTCGACATTGAAATTTATCAGCAAATGGCACGAATTCCGCAGATAGAAATCTCCCAAGGAATTTGCCGACAAGGAGTAGACCTTTCCATGAAATTAGCCGATGTCTCCATTGAGCGCCCGGTCTTTGCAACCATGATGATCCTGGCGCTGCTTGTGCTGGGCCTCTTTTCGTACATGAAACTCAATATCGATCAGTTCCCGGATGTCGACTTTCCCTATGTGACCGCCACGACCGTTTTACCCGGGGCTGGCCCGGAACAGATTGAGACCGATGTCACCAAAAAGATCGAGGACGCCGTCAACACCATCGGCGGGCTCGATCATATCCAGTCGATCTCGCAGGAGAACGTCTCGATCGTCATCATCCAGTTCAAGCTGGAGGTGGACGGCAAACAGGCGGCCCAGGAGGTGCGCGAAAAGATCGCGGCCATCCGCGCTGAACTGCCGGACGATATTGAAGAGCCGGTCATCCAGCGACTGGATCCGGCGAGCACGCCGATCTATACCCTTGCGCTCTCAGGGAGCCTGGGCGACAAGGAGCTCACCACCTTTGCCAAGGATGTAGTCAAGAAACGGCTCGAAAACGTGCCCGGGGTCGGCCGCGTCGATCTGGTCGGCGGCGCCGAGCGCGAGATCGAAATTCAGGTGGATGCCAGCCGTCTGCAGGCCTACAACCTCTCGATCCAGGAGGTGGTGCAGGCCATTGCGGCGGCTAATGTGGAGGTGCCGGCGGGCAATCTGGTTCAGGGGGAACGCCAGATCCTTTTGCGCACCACGGGTAAATACACCGATGTCGCCGATTTTGACAAGGTCATCGTCGCCTCACCCGGCGGCAAGCCCGTCTACCTCAGCGAGATCGCCACGGTGGTGGACGGGGTCAAGGAGCGCACCAGTCTCTCGCGCGTTGACGGCAACGCGGCGGTGGTCCTGAGTATTCTCAAGCAGTCGGGGAGCAACACCGTGCGGGTGGCGGACGGCGTGACCGCCCAGATCGGCGCCATCCGCAAGGAACTGCCGCCGCACATTCAGCTGGCCACGGTGCGCGACAACAGCACCTTCATCCGCGATTCGGTGCGAGATGTTCTTTTTGATATCATCTACGGCGGTTTACTAGCGGTGATCGTAGTCTATCTCTTTTTGGCCAATCATCGGCCCACCCTGATCAGCGCCATCGCCCTGCCGACCTCGATCATCGCCAGCTTTATCATCATGTTTGCGCTCAAATTCACTCTGAACATCCTCACCCTGCTGGCCCTCTCGCTGGCAGTGGGGTTGCTGATCGACGACGCCATCGTGGTCATCGAGAATATCTACCGGCATCTGATGAAGGGGGAGAGCCCGATGGAGGCGGCGCGCAAGGCGACCGGCGAGATCGGCCTGGCGGTCATGGCCACCACCTTCACCATCGTCGCGGTCTTTGTGCCGGTGGCCTTTATGCCCGGCATCGCCGGCCGAGTTTTTTACCAGTTTGGCATCACCATCTCGGCGGCCGTGCTGGTCTCGCTCTTTGTCGCGTTCACCCTGACGCCGATGCTCTCCTCGCGCTGGCTGCGCGAGGAGGATGAAGAGCTGACCAATACCGGCTCGCCGCTGCGCCGCGGGCTCTACTGGTTCAACCATTTCTTCGAGGTTCTGAGCGAAAAATACAAAAAGGCGATCGAATGGTCGCTGCTTCACCGCAAGACCATGGTCTTCGGCGCCATGGCGACCTTCTTTTTCAGCCTCTTCCTCATCCGCTTCCTCGCCACGGCCTTTATGCCCAGCTTTGATATGAGCCAGATGACGGTGACGGTCACCGCTGCGCCCGGCAGCTCACTCGAGCAGACCAACCGCATCTGCAACAGGATCGAGGATGCCCTGCACCAACGGCCCGAGGTGACGATGGTGCTGACGACCATCGGCGCCGGCACCGATCCGGTGACCAAGGGCAGTGTCTTCGCTAACCTGGTCAAGAAGGACAAGCGCGACAAGGGGGTGGAGCAGATCATCGGCGAACTGCGCAGCGAGCTGCAGACCATCCCCGGCGCCAACATCGGCTTCACGGTCCAGCAGGGCATGGGCGGCAACCAGAAGCCGATGATCATGAGCGTGCGCGGTGAGAACCTCGGTGTTCTCAAGCGGCTGGCCGACCAGATCGAGCGGATCGTGCGCACGACCCCGGGCGCCGTGGATGTGGAAAACAGCCTCGAGACCTCCAAGCCGGAGGTGCACATCCGCATCGACCGCGAAAAAGCGTCCGACCTTGGCGCCAATGTGGCCCTGATCGCCGCCACCGCGCGCGCCATGGTCGATGGCTATGTCGCCAGCACCTTTCAGGAGGGCGACGAACAATTTGACGTGCGCGTTCGTCTGAACAAGGAGGACCGCACCTCGATGGAGAATGTGGGCGATCTGCTCGTCAAGAGCGGCAAGGATATCGGCAACGGCCAGCGGCTGATGGTGCCGATCCGCAATCTCGCCGAGATTCAGCCGGCATCGGGGCCCTCCAAGATCAATCGCTATGACCGGCAACGGGAAATCCGCGTCGACGCCAATACCTACATCAAAACCTTGGGACAGGTGCTGGGCGGTGTGCAGCAGCAGACCCGGAAAATGGAGATTCCCTCCGGCTACGCCATCGGCGTGGTTGGACAGGGGCAGATGCAAGCCGAGACCTTCGCCAACATGTTGATGGCGCTGGCCCTGGCGATCATCTTTGTCTACATTGTACTGGCCGCCCAGTTTGAAAGTTTTATCCATCCCTTTTCGATCATGCTGGCCCTGCCGATGGCGCTGATCGGCGCAGTGCTGGCGCTGCTGGCGTGGGGCAGTTCCCTTTCGATGATGTCGATGATCGGCATCATCATGCTCATGGGCCTGGTGACCAAGAACGGCATTCTACTGGTCGACTATGCCAATCAGCTGCGCCGCCAGGGGGTGGTGCGCACGCAGGCGCTCATCCAGGCGGGCGCCATCCGGCTGCGGCCGATCCTGATGACCACCTTTGCCATGATCTTTGGCATGATTCCCGTGGCCTTTGCCCTCGGCGAGGGCAGCGAGTTCCGTGCGCCCATGGGCCAGGCGGTGATCGGCGGATTGATCACCTCCACCCTGCTGACGCTTTTTATTGTGCCCGTGGTCTATTCGATTCTGGACGATCTTGGATCAAAAATACGTCGCAGAAAAAAATAGCTCTTTCTTTTACCGCAAAAAGGCAGCCCACTATACCGGTTGCCTTTTTTTATGATCATACGGCATTCTTTCAGCTTGGATTGAAAAAGGCTCAGCCCGACCTTTGAGCTGAAGAGAAAAGATGAAGCCCGGCAGCAACACAAGAGAAATCAATCTCTTACCCCGCTCACGCAGAGGCACGGAAACAGATCCCTCCTGAACACTTGCCCAAAAGCAAACACCACTAAAAAGCTCTGGCAAAAAATGTTAAAATATTCTTGCTTTTGCGACCGTTTGGTGATATAATCTATAAGCAGGGTTTTTTCTCATTTTTTGTTCTTCGGGGTTTCCATTCAACTGCCACGCCCATTCTGATCATCCTAAGGTTTACGACTACGCCTCCACATCATCGCTTTGCGTGTTCTATTTCTGTGCCGATGTCCTTTTCATCATCATGCCGGCAGCCAGGGGGTAATCAAATGCGCCACGATCTGATCCAGAGAAACAAAGAGCCGCCTGTTAGATGGCCGCATAGGCTTTACCATGCCTCGCCGCAACCGGCGGCATCGCCTGATCTCAATGATTGATTTTTCATTATGTACCAAGGATTGACCGATTCAACGTTAATTTTTAAGATCTAAAATAGAACGCCCACTTTAGAAAGGATGCCCTTTATGAAAACCC
>DAOOPF010000162.1:0-6562 GCA_035388125.1 bacterium
AGCGCATGAAGGTGACCCTCTCCTGCGATCACCGCATCGTCGACGGCGCCACCGGCGCGCTTTTTCTCAAGGAGTTCAAGACCATACTGGAGAATCCCGCCCTGCTGCTGCTCTGATCAAGGGCGTTTTCCATTCGCGGGCCGGATAGTAAAAGGGCCTGCACCGGTCAGGTGCAGGCCCTTTATTTTTTGCGCGCAGCGGCTGCCGGCACCGTGGCCTGCGCTCACCCGCCTGCGGCTCTGCAAAACGGCCGGCCGCAGTTCTATTCCGGCGCGCTCTCCCGATGGCGCCCTGCCAGCTCCTTGCGCAGCTGGCCCTTGTAGCGGGCCCGGATGGCCAGAAAAGTTTCGCCGTACTCTCCCGATTTGAAATCGGGAAAGGCGCAGGGCGCGGGATGGTAGCGCCCCTTTTCATAATGGAGGGTGGCGTCGGCGTAGATGCCGAGATCGAGGTAGATTTTGTGAGGTTTGTACTTGGCCGAGGCGAGCACCACCTTGTCGTAATCCATATAGCCGGGGTCGAGATTGACGCAGCGGCGGCCGTCCGCCGCCAACTCTCTTTCCAGGGCGTTGCAGTCGATCTTGATTCGCGCCAGCCAGCCCGGATCGATGAGGGGCTCGAACGCACAGAAGAGGCGCCAGATCGGCGCGCCCATCTCGGCGGTGTAATATTCAGTGATGGTGAAAGGAAAGAGGGGGGAGCGGTAATCGACGCGGCCGTAGCGCTCCGCCAGCAGCTCCAGGGCGCGCCCGCTGCGCGCCTCATCGCTGTAGAGAACCCCGCAGATGAGCTTGACCGGTGTCGGTGCGGCCGGTTCCATGGTTACTCCTCCCGGCTCTTGGCCGGGGATTTGGGCCGGTAGATCCCGTGCCTCTTCTCCATCTCCATGTTTTCGGCCAGCGCCACCTGGGCGCGCTCGATCCATTCCGGGGCGATGGCGAAGAGCTGCGACACCACCCGGGGATACTCCTCCTTGAGACGGCGCTTGCGCCGCCCCTCCGGCGTGGCGATCTGAAGATAATCGTCGTGCATGTAGATCAAACCCTCCGGCCGCAGCTGGGTAAGGCAGATGCCGTGCATCATGCCCTGGTAGAAAGAGGCGAGCCAGTGCTGCAGGAACTCCTCCGGAGGTGTGGCGCGGTCACTGAAGGTGTAGCGCAGTTTTTTTACCTGCCGGTCGAAGGTGTAGAGGCCGTAGCGTTCGCGGCCCCGGTCGAATTTGATCTCCACGCCCGTATGGGGGGTTTCGTAGAGGCGCGAATGGTCGGGGTGGATCTCCATCGCACGGCTGAGAAGATAGCCGGGGTCGGCGAGGAGCCTGCTTCCTTCAAGCTGGACGATGAGGGCGCAGTGGACGTTGGCGCGCGTGCCCATATCGGCCATGAAGATCCAGGAGGTGAAGCCGAGCTGGAGGAGGATGCTCTGGAGAAAGTAGGAGAGGGAAAAGCAGGTGCCGCCGAGGTTATGGCGCACGTACCCCTCCATCACCTCCTCGGGCAGGCGGATGCGTTCGAGCTCGAGAAAATGGCGGTTCAGCTTGATGATCTTGCTGATATTCTCGTAGGGGAGCCGGGCGAAGCTGGCGAGGATTCTTTCGAGGAAGGGACGGTCCGGCGTGCGGGGCGCCAGCCCGAAATGGCCGAGAAAGTGGCGCACCGCCGCGTCATGTTGAAAAGGGTCGAGAATGAGGGGAGTCTTGTCCGCCATGAAATCAGAGTATCCTTCGTTGCCTTGCGTGCGCCCCCCGGTGGCCGGTGATCAGAATTTGCCGTCCATGCGGAATTCGGCGTTATCGAACCAGAAGCCGGACTGGGTGATCGAGTCATATTCGGCCTGGAGGAGGTCGTGGTGATAGACCTCCTGCTCGCGCACGAAGGTAAATATACCGGCGACGGCTTCGTTATCGGTGCTCTCCGCAATTCGGCCGTAGTACTCCAGGGCTTCGCGTTCCTGTTTCATCGCCACGCGCAGGGCCTGGAGTTCGTCCATGGACCCCTCCTTGATCGATTTTTCGGCTTTGGCGTCAAAGACCGGCAGGGGGGGATGGTCCGGATACTCCTTCAGCCACTCCCGCCAGCCGGAGAGTCCTTTTTCATCATCCAGCATGCGCTCAAAGGTGAGGAGGTGCTGGGTCTCCTCTCTGGCGAGGCGGGAAAAGATGGCTTTGCCGGTGGGATTGACGGTTCTCTCCGCCGCCTGCAGGTAAAAGGCCCGGCCCGATTTTTCAAGATCGATGGCCATGCGGATTGATTCGGCCATTTGCGAAACGGGATTGGACATAGAGGTCTCCTTGTTGGGGCTTGTTGATCGGATAAAATCTAACACAACTGACCGAAAGAAGCAATAAAAAACCAAATAATGCTTGATTAGCGCGCGGGCAAATGCTATATTCTACTAACTGCTGAGGTGTTGCTATGCGCGTGGGCGTTATTTCTGATGTGCATGGAAATCTGGAGGCCCTCGAGCAGGTGCTCCGCGCGCTGGAAGCGGAGCGCTGTGATGAGATTGTGTTCCTGGGAGACGCTGTGGGCTATGGCCCGCAGCCGGATGAATGTGTGGCTGCCATCGCCCGATCGGCTTCTCTCGCCGTGCTCGGTAATCACGATGACGCAGTGCTGGGGCGAACCAATCCCTTCTTTTTCAACAACATGGCCCTTCGGGCGGTCCTCTGGACCGGACGGGTGATCACACAAGCAACGCGTGCCGGACTCGAATCTTTCGAGCTCGTCGGACGACGTGGTGGGATCCTCTTTGTTCATGCTACACCTGTCAATCCCCCTGCCTGGGAGTATCTGCTCAATATCATGGATGCGGAACGCAATTTTTCCGCTTTTGCCGAGAAGATCTGCTTCATCGGTCACTCCCATTCCCCGGGCGGATTCGTCTCCCGGGAGGAGGGTGGTGTTTCCCCGCTTCCCAGGAGCGGCCGTATCGCTCTGGACGAAAGGAGACGCTATATCATCAATGCGGGCAGCGTGGGGCAGCCTCGCGACGGTGATCCGCGCGCCTGCTGCGCGCTTTATGATCAACAGAGTGGCAGCGTGGAATTTCACAGGGTGGAGTATGATGTGCAGAGGACGCAGCAGCTGATGCGCGAGCGCCGTCTGCCCGAGATGCTGGCCCTGAGGCTTCAGTTTGGTCATTAATGGACTGGTTGCACTATGGAAATGCAGCAACGCAAGAATGGCAGAAGGGTGGTTTTTTCCCAGACCGCCTATCATCAAATCGCCCGCATCCTTGAGGAGTTTCTCGGCCGCTCGCAGGCGCGGCTGGCCCTGTTCGCCGACATGAGCGGCTATCCGGTGGTCTATCGCGGCGACGCTGACACGCTGGACCTGGCGGCTCTCACCGCCCTGGCCGCCGGCGATTTCGCCGCCACCGCCGAGATGTCCAAGCTGATCGGCCAGGAGTCGCGTTTCAAATTTCTCTACCATGAGGGCGCCTCCCGCAGCCTCTATCTCTGCGCTGTCGGCGCGGACTATTTTCTCATGGTGGTCTTTGACAAGTCGGTCGCCCTCGGCATCATCCGCGTCCTCTCCCATTATACGGTCGAAAAAATCGGCCGCTATATCCATGAGCTGCGGCAGGGGGGCGAACAGACCCATCAGTTCCTCGACTTTGAATTCCGCGACATGCTCGCGCGGCAGCTCGACCGCTCGCTGCGGCCAAGGTGATATGCATATTGACTGGTTCAGGCAGGAGATCGTCTTCAAGATCGTCTATTATGGACCCGGCCTGGGCGGAAAAACGACAAATCTTGAATATCTGCACGCCCACCTCGACCCGGCGCTGCGCAGCCGGCTGGTGGTGCTGAAATCGCCCGAAGAACGCACCCTCTATTTCGATTTTTTCGAACTCGCGCTCGGCGCCATTAAAGGCAAAAAGCCCCGCTTTCACCTCTATACCATCCCGGGGCAGCTTTACTATGCGTCGAGCCGCAAGATCGTCCTGCGCGGCGCCGACGCCATCGTCTTCGTCGCCGACTCGCAGTCAGCCCGCCGTCAGGATAATCTCGATACCCTGATGGACCTGGAGCTGAAGCTGATCGGGCAGGGCAAGACCCTGGCCCAGTTCCCCTGGGTGCTGCAGTACAACAAGCGCGATCTGCCGGAGATCGACCCGGTCGACCAGATGGAGCAGAGCCTGAATTTCCTCAGGGTCCCGCACTATGAGGCCGTCGCCGTCAACGGCATCGCCGTCTTTGAGACCCTGCGCGGCGTGATTCAGCTGCTGCTGAAAAAAATATAATTGATGGATGGAGAATGGCTCACTTCGGCCTGAACAGAGCGGAAAGCGAGAGCGCACTGCCCTTCCAGGAGGCGGCCCGGCGCGAAATGCAGGGGATGGTCCAGATCGGCGGCTTTGCGGCGATCTATCTTTTCAACCATGAAGGACTGCTGCTCGCTTCCCAGGTGGCGAACACCGGCCTGCTCCGGGAAGACCACGCCGTCGAGTTCGCGGTGATGATGGCCAAGCTCAAGAAAGTGATCAAAAAGATGAGCGGCCTCAGCCCCCTCAAGGAACTCGTGCTCGAGGATGGCGAGGGCAAAAGACTCGTCTTCCGCTACCTCACCCTGTTCGGGCAGACCGCCCTGCTGGTCATGGTGGTCCCGGCGCAGAGGAGCTATCGCGCACTGGCCAACCGGCTCTGCCGGCTCATCGAAGCCCAGGCGGCGCAGTGACCGCCACGGCGGCGAGCGGACCGGAAGCTGCTCAGGCTCGCCGCTCCGTCAAACCCCGGCTGGCGGCGACCATCTCCTGGATCCTTTACGATCTGGCCAACACGGCCTATTCAATGAATGTAGTTTCGCTCTATTTCGGCACCTGGATCATCATCAACCTCGGCCAGAGCGATTTCATCGTCTCTTTTGTCAACTCCTTCTCCATGATCCTGGTGGCCCTGACCATGCCGGTGCTAGGCGACTGGTCGGACCACCGCGGCGGAAAAATGGCTCTCCTCGGCCTCTTCACAGGGGCCTGCATCCTTGGGACGGCAGTGCTGGGACTTCTCGGCAACCATATCACCGATCTGCATATTCTTCTGCCCCTGGTCATGGCGGTCTTTATCGTCGCTAATTACAGCTACCAGGGTGGGCTGGTCTTTTACAACGCCCTGCTCCCCGCTGTAAGCACTCCGCGCACCATCGGCAGGGTCTCGGGCTACGGCGTGGCGATCGGTTATATGGGCTCCATTCTCGGCCTCGCCGTGGCGGCCATCTTCGTCGACGGCCATTTCTACGGCCTGAAGATCCCCGGCATGACCGGCGGAGGCACTTCCGCCGCCTTTATACCGACCGCGCTGCTCTTTCTGTTCTTTGCCATACCGATTTTCATTTTTGTCCGCGAGCCCTATGCCCCGCTCACGGACCGGCCGAAATGGAGCCTGAAGGGATCCTACCGCAAAACCTTCAGGTCGCTGGTCGATTCCCGGCGCTACCCCGGACTGCCGCGCTTCCTGCTCGCCAAGCTGCTCTATGAAGACAGCATCGAGACCGTCATCATCTACATGGGCATCTATACCCAGGCGGTGATGGGATTCACCCTGGCCGAGGCGAACCAGTTTTTCATCGTCGTCATCCCCTCGGCGGTGATCGGTTCCGCTTTGTGCGGCATTCTGACCGACCACTTCGGCCCCAAAAAGACGCTGACCTGGGTCATCGTTCTCTGGATCGTGACCCTGGCCGGTGTGATCGCCACCAGCAGCCGGACGCTGTTCTGGATCTCCGGATGCATTATCGGCATGCTCATGGGATCAACCTGGACCTCAGCCCGTCCGCTGCTGATCTCCCTGGTGCCGGGGGAGAAGCTGGGCGAGTTTTTCGGCCTCTATGCCCTCTCCGGCAAGGTGGCGGCTGTGCTCGGTCCGATTCTCTGGAGCACCATCACCTGGGCTCTGGCCTCCTTCGGGCCGGTCATCAAATACAAAGCGGCCATCGCCGTCCTCGCCTGCAACATGGCCGTCGGCGCCTGGCTGCTGCGGCGGGTGCCTGATCGTCACCAGCGCATTCCCCGCGCCGGCTGAATAAATCTCCGGGCATTTTGTTTTATTTCTGAACATTGTCGCAGCTCAAGACAGGGCACACCCCTCTTCAGTGCGGGGTGCAGCCGATGCCGGCTGCTGGAATACAAGGAGTTGGCGCGACCCGGCATGCCCTGCGGGCCGCTCAAGAGATGGCCCTGTTTTTGCATTCGTTTTTCCCTGCTTCCCTACAAACCACGACACCAGTCAAGGACGAGAACTGCAGAGGGAACCTGCCATGGCGGATTTGAGACGGTTTTTTGTATTCTCCACCAACGAAAAGACCATGACCACAGTCGCGGCCAGCCTCGCCGCGGCCAATGGCCGTGTTGTGCGCAGCACCACCGAAGCGGAATTCCGCTATTGTCTGCAGCAGATCGCCGCATTTGATGCGGCCATCGTCGATATCAGCGCGGACCAACGCCACTTTGAGATGGTGCAGGAATTTGTCAACCATTTCCCGACCAAACCTCTCATCGCCATCGTCGCGGCGGCCGACCTCAACGCCGCCATGCAGGCGATCCGTCTCGGCGCTACCGACTA